>JBFFMG010000044.1:0-16188 GCA_041554215.1 Labilibaculum sp. | reverse complement strand
CATTATTGATTGAGAAACAAGCTCTGCCGAATGCTTTGGGAATGCTCTTAAATTCACAACACTTAAAGTAATGACTCCCCAATTCTTATCCCCTAATTTTCTCTCGGGAAGCAACACCAAGCTATCTACCAAATGAACTTCCAAAACTTCCAGTGCTGAGAACAAAGCTAACTTTGCCTCCGGCAGAGATGTTTCACCACTAATCACTAACCCTTTGTTCTTATTAATAGAAAAAGCAGGATTAAAAATTGCTTCTCTACTATCCGGCGCAATCTGCAAGTTTACAGTTTGAGAAATTTGGCTTGCTTGTTGCAACAAGTCTGAGTTGTTACTACAAGCAAAACCAATAAAAATAATAACTAACCAAATTTTATTTTTCATCTCAATTTTAATTGGTATTACATCTTACATCATCCCAAATTTAAACACATCCATTGATTTCCAATAATGGTTCAACATGTTTAAAAACACACACTTATCATACAAGTAAACATATTTAAATTCTACAGATCGAATTCTATTTATTTGCTCACAGTTATCCAATTACTGGCAATGCTTTCAAAATGGCCTCTATCCACTGATTTAACTGAATAAAACATCATTCCAGTATGCTTTGGGATTTCAAATTCCAATGAAGTTGTAATACAAAATACTATATCATTTTTAATTGATTTCCCAGATGACTGATATACTACATAGTAAATGGCTCCTTCAACAGCATTCCAAGTCAGCACATCTTCCTTTATTTGCAATTTTGGCACTTCCAACCTGGTCGCTTTATAATTATTGTTTTCCAAATTAAGGGCAGGACTCTGATACACCTCTGTTCGTAAGGCTTCATTAATTCCTAATCGGTTTTCAGTGAAATTCTTCGAACAAAAAAACATGCTCCCATTTACCCCATTCAAATGACGATTCAGTTTTATTTGTCTGATGATTTGATCGGTACTCTGCCATGCCTTTACCTTGGAAACCGAATCCAAACGATAAGCTCCGTGTCCTATATAGCAAGGCTTGCCAAAAGAATTTTTTCGCCACCACTTGGCAAGGATTCGATAATCCGCCACCTTTTTTCCAATGTTCCAGTAAATTTGTGGTGTCACATAATCAATCCAATCATTTTTTAGCCAGAGAAGCACATCCGCATATAAATCATCGTAATTGGTTTGGCCTGCTTTTGTTTTCGATCCGGATTTATCCATATCCTTATTGCGCCAAACTCCAAAAGGAGATATTCCAAAAGGCATCCATGGTTTAATTGATTTGATGGTATCGTTAATTTGCTTGATCACTTGATTCACATTTTCTCTTCGCCAGTCATCAATTCTATCTGGATAAAATTCGCCCCTATTTTTCACAAAACTCAACGAATCAGGAAATGGTTCTCCTGCAATTTTGTATGGGTAGAAATAATCGTCGAAATGGATAGCATCCACATCGTAGCGTCGAACTACATCTCCCACAATTTTGGAAACGTAGCCTCTGGTTTCTGGTAAACCAGGATTAAAATACTTGTGTTTTCCGTAGGTTAAAAACCATTCAGGATGCTGATTTGTTATGTGTTCCGGATCTGTTTTTGCATTTTTATACAAGAACACAGCTCTATATGGATTCATCCAGGCATGAAGTTCCATTGCTCTTTTGTGACACTCCTCTACTACAAATTCAAGCGGATCGTAAAATGGATCGGGAGCAATTCCCTGCTCGCCACTTAACCATTGCGACCAAGGTTCGTAAGGCGATTGATAAAACGCATCTGTAGCTGGTCGAATCTGAAATACAATGGTATTCATTCCATTTTTCTTGTGTTGATCCAAAAGAGTGATCATTTCTTTCTTTTGTTCATCAACAGAAAGCCCTGTTTTCGATGGCCAATCAATATTATCAACCGTAGCTACCCAAACAGCACGCATCTCTCTTTTCGGCGATTTACTTTTCGCCATTGCGCCAAAGGCAACCAACAGCAACAACAATCCTATCAATCCTTTTTTACTCATTCCAATTATACGTTACTTTCATTTTATAATTCCAATCACTAAAATAAAGGTTCCCACCTTTCCACTCCAATTCACCTCTTTGAAAATCAATAGGTTCACTTCTCGGCCAAATTTTAGCAGGAAACAAATCCTGCGAGAAATCATCATTCACAATCAACCGATATGAATCAATACTTGTTTTGTAAAAATTTTGCACCTTAATATTTTCACTTTCCTGCAAACCAAATGATTGATCCAATGGAATCCATCCAATTCCTTCATAATACACTTCGCACCAATCATGCAGATTTACCTCGCCAGGATGCAACATCCATCCACTCTGCCATTTTACAGGAATTCCGCGATAACGAGCCATTGTCATGAAAAGGAGTGTTTGCATTCCGCAGTCTCCATGCCAATTTTCCAATACGTATTCAGGAATGTTTGGCACAATGGAATACTCTAAAGCACTTGCCCAGAGAATATTTGAATCGATCCAATTGTAAAGCATTCCAACTTGTTTCAAAGCATCTGTTTCACTCCCACAAATTTCATTTGCTAAATTCTTTATTCGATCAGAAAAAATGATTTGCGGTGGTCGTTCTTTTGTATTTTCCTGATACAAAACTGAAGTAGTATCATATTCCAAACACTTCATCTTAGTAGGATCATAAACTTGCGCATACGTTTCCGCTCTGAAACAAACTGAAAATTTTGTTGCTATACCGGCCACAGCTATTTGCTCACAATATATACTTCTCTGTGCAAATGAATCTGAAGCTATGATGTGTTTTTCTGGTGATACACTTACTAATTTAGTATGTTTTTGCCTTGCATTGGACTCTTTAGGATAAGGCATCCAACAGCGAATAATTTCACCTGCTGGAACGGCGTCAGCTTTCACGCTGATTGAATAATTAAGTGTGCACTCCACAAGATTCACCAACTCGCCATTTTCAGTACTTTCGGAAATTAATTGTGAGGTATGAGACAAACAGAAACTCTTTAAAGAATCAATAGCTTTTCCACCTAATTTTTCTTTTGTCCTTTTAGCAAATTCGTCTAATCTAAATAAGTTTGGAACGGCATTTTTGAAAAATCTCTTTTGCCCATTAATAATTCTGTATTCAAGCGATTTATCTTTTTCCCATTTTTCCATATAGATTGTTGTAGAATCAGAAAAGTAAGGACTTAATCTTTCTATGACATTAGCTTCCGTTAAAGCAAATTCCCTTTCGATTCGAATCATCATGTCTTTATGAAACAAAAGTTCATTTCTTACACCTTCCTTTAATTCATCATCCAAAAGCTTCTCTTCAATAAATTGACCGGCGTTAGTAAATTCACCCATCTCAATTAAAAAGAGTAAATTTGCTTTGCTTATATCAGACAAATTGCAACCCATAAAAAGGAAGCAAAAAGATAATAGAAAATAATGACTTAAATAGTTAATCATTTTAAAAGAATCATTAAGTTGTCATACATGTTACAAAAATATAAAATTTATTAGTTTTGCAATAGAATAATCAATAAAACAAGTTTATTAATTGTAAAAACTTAAAAACCGTCATCATGATTAATTACAAAAACCTGAGTACTTATTCAAAAACAGTACATTTCCTTCTTTTAATATGCATTCAAATATTATTTTCCATAAAACCAATCTTTGCCCAAAAAGTAGATACAGGAATAGATGTACTACAAAAAACCAACTATTCAATTCTTAAAGGAAAAAAGATTGGAATCATCACTAATCCAACCGGAGTAAATCAAAATTTAGAGTCGACTATTGATTTGCTTCATGCTTGTAATGATGTAGATGTGAAAGTTCTTTTCAGCCCTGAGCATGGAATACGGGGAGATCATGCTGCAGGTGAAAAAGTGGGAACTTACACAGATACAAAAACAGGCCTGAAAGTTTATTCTTTATATGGTAAGCAGCAAAAACCAAATGCCAAAATGCTAAAAGGATTAGATGCTATTGTGTACGATATTCAGGATATTGGGGTACGATCCTACACCTACATCAGCAGCATGGGATTGCTAATGGAAGCTTGTGCTGAAAATAATGTAGAATTTATTGTACTTGATCGACCAAATCCTTTTGGAGGAATTAAAATAGAAGGCTCTTTAGTTGAACCTGACCAAATCTCTTTTGTGAGTCAATTCCCAATACCTTATGTATACGGACTAACTTGTGGTGAACTGGCTAAATACTTAAACGAAGAAGGATTATTAAAGGAAGGAAAGCAATGTAAATTGAAAGTAATCGCAATGGATGGATGGAATCGAAGCATGACTTTTCAGGAAACTACTTTGCCCTGGGTGCCCACTTCTCCTCACATTCCAAATGCTATGAGCTCAATTTACTATGCAGCATCTGGCATACTTGGTGAGTTGTATACCATTTCGATTGGTGTCGGCTACACCCAACCCTTTGAATTATTTGCAGCAGAGTGGATCAATGCTGATGATTTAGCAGAAAATTTAAATAATCTGGACATTCCGGGTGTGCTATTTCGACCAGTTCATTACAAACCATACTACTCTGTAGGAAAAGGCCTTATGCTACATGGAGTTCAATTGCATTTTACAGATATTCAAAAAGCACCAGTTTCCCTCATCCAATTCTATGTAATGCAGGAATGTCACAAGTTGTATCCTGATAAAAATCCTTTTGAAATGTGTGAAGCATCGCGATTAAGCATGTTCGACAAAGTATGCGGCAGCAAAGAAATAAGAGTTCGATTTACCGAAAACTTTCTGGTAAGTGACATTGAAGAACTTTGGCTTTCAGAGACGAAATTATTCAAAGAAAAATCGGAGAAATACTATTTATATGAATAACTAAAAAAAACGATTTCACAAAAAAAGCTTCGGAAACTAATCCGAAGCTTTTCATTTATATTTTAATAAATATCTTCCGTTTATAGAGAAATAGCACAATTAGCCAATAGACTACGATATGTGCCAGCGCAAAAAACAAAGATCCATTCATATCTCCCGCCCAGGATGCAAATGCATTTTTATACAACCAAACGTATCCAGTTATTGAATTCCCTGCCTGATCAGAAAAATGAACCAAATAGATAATGACTCTTACCCAAACTCCTGAAAGAACATAAATGAATAATGGATTCATTCCAAAAACCAGGAACGGATGAGCCCATTTCTTGTAATCCAAAATATCGATTAGGTAAATCATTACAGCTAAAACCAAAAGTGCTAAACCTGCGGTATAAACCACATAAGAACTAGACCATATTGGTTTGTTAATCGGAAATCCAAAGCTCCAAATCAAGCCAGCGATAACTCCCAATGAACCAAACATTAATAGTTTTCCAACCAACTTCTTTCGCTCAGTTGACGCAATTAAGAATCCGGAAAGATATCCAAGGATAACGGTGGCAATGGCTGGAAGAGTACTAAACAATCCTTCGGGATCGAAAGCAATACCAAAACCTTTGTACAGATGATCCGCTCCCAAAATCATGCTATCAAAAGCCATTGTTGGATTTCCCTCTAAACTATATGGATGATTGCCACCTAGAAAAAAAACCAATCCCCAATATGCCAGTAGGATAGCCAAAGAGACAATTACCAAACGAGCTTTACTCAGCCACAAACAAAGCAAACTTCCTATTCCATAAGCCA
Source organism: Labilibaculum sp. (assembly GCA_041554215.1). Classification (GTDB taxonomy): domain Bacteria; phylum Bacteroidota; class Bacteroidia; order Bacteroidales; family Marinifilaceae; genus Labilibaculum. Next base: position 10,558 of record JBFFMG010000044.1, on the reverse strand, counting down.
AGGCAATTCGCTGCAAAACTCCCATTATCCGAAAATTCTCCAACTCAACCTGAATAAATGGAAAGGCATTCAATAACAAACCTATGCCAAAAATGATTACGGTCCGCTTCAAAATTTTCCTTCCTGCCTCAGGACTTAATTTATGATCGAATTTTCCGAAAGCGAACCACATGGCAACACCAACAGCAAATAAAAAGAAAGGAAACACCAAATCGGTTGGCGTACAGCCATTCCACTTTGAATGAAGCAATGGAGCATAAACATGCCCCCAACTTCCTGGAGTATTCACCGTAATCATGGCTGCAATGGTTAATCCCCGAAAGGCATCCAAAGCCATTAAACGTTCTGTTTTTTTCATTATCTAGATTTTAGATGAGATTTTGAGATTGCAAGCAATTCTGCCATACCCTATAACCTGCTTCATTTAAATGCAAACCATCGTTCGTATAATCTTTTATCAATTGGTAGGTATAGGTTGAAAAAGCGGTATACAAATCCACGAAAGTAATCTTCTCTTTCTCACACAAATCTCTCAGGTGAAAATTGACTTCCAGAATTTTCATCCCATCAAAATTATCACTCTTAAACAGAGTCTCATTAGTAGGTAAAAGACTTTGAACGATCAATTCAATGTCCTTATGCTCCTTCGTTATTGAAAATAATTTTTGATGATTTTTAAGGATCTTCTCATAATTTAAGCCCTCACCCATATCGTTAATCCCCATCATCAGAAAAATCTTTTTAGGTTCCCAAAACAGAACCTCATCCAATCGAAAAAGGATTTCATCAGACCGCTCTCCGGATATTCCAAAATTGGAAATTTCATAAGCAGGAAAATATTCTTCCCAACTTCCTCCCTCGGTTAAGCTATCCCCCAAAAAAGCAATTCTATTTTTCATCGTTTCCCGTTTTAATACCAAATTTCGGATCTATATCAATCAATTTTATCATTATAAAACTTGGGATGGTACAAATCATCACCCAAATAAAGAAGTGCTGATAGCCTAACAACTCCTGCAGCCATCCTGAAATCATTCCTGGTAACATCATGCCCAAAGCCATTAAACCTGTACAAAATGCGAAGTGAGCCGTTTTGTGTTTTCCTTCGGATACATATATCTGATAAAGCATATATGCTGTAAAGCCAAAACCGTATCCAAATTGCTCTACTGCCACAGAGGCACAAATCAAAAAGAATGATTCTGGTAATGCGTAGGAAAGGTATACATACACAAGGTTTGGCAGGTTAATGGCAATTACCATTGGCCAAAACCAATATTTCAATCCATTTTTTGAAGCCAGATATCCTCCAAGCAATCCTCCCAGAGTTAAGAAAATGATTCCTATGGTTCCATAAACCAATCCAACATCGCCCGTAGATAACCCTAATCCGCCCACCTCTTTAGGATCGAGAAGAAAAGGAGATGCCATTTTCACCAATTGTGATTCGCCCAAACGATACACCAAAAGCAATCCTACTATTTTCCAAATATCCTTTTTCATAAAAAAGGTTCTAAAGGTCTCGGCAAAATCAGCAAATACACCTGAAATGCTTTGTACTTCCCGGTCTTCATCCTCCTTTGGATACGGAAGTGCAAACTTGTGGTAAATACAAAACAGCAAAAATCCGGCAGCCAAAATATAAAATGTTAATGACCATGCCAATGGAATGTTATTTTCACTATTCCCGAACAGTTTCGTGGTTTCAAAATAACCCGCCAGGATAATTAAAAGACCTTGTCCGGTGATCATCGCCAAGCGATAAAATGTACTTCTGATTCCAATAAAATAGGCCTGCTTATTGGAATCCATTCCATACATATAAAATCCATCAGCAGCAATATCGTGAGTTGCCGAACTAAAAGCCAACAACCAGAAAAAGGCCAATGTTGACTGAAAAAAGAATGTGGTAGGAACAGTAAAAGCAACACCCGCCAGACCAGCGCCAATCAATAACTGCATACTAACAATCCACCAGCGTTTGCTTTTTACGATATCTACAATCGGACTCCAAAAAGGCTTAATCACCCAAGGTAAATACAACCAAGAGGTATACAGAGCAATATCAGTATTTGAAATACCCAGTTTTTTGTACATGATCACGGCAACAGTCATCACCACAACGTAAGGTATGCCTTCTGCAAAATAAAGAGATGGAATCCATGCCCATGGTGAGCGAGTTTTTGTTTTTGACATTCTTTTTTGTTTAGATTTGAGATTTGAGACTATTTACAGCTTCAAAAATCCTGATTCACGTATCTTTTTCAATACTTATATTTTTTTGATTAAGATTATTAATTTGAGTCGTGAGATTTGAGATTATTTACAGCTTTAGAAAAAAGCATACTCCATTTTTCTCATGTCTCATTTCTAACATCTTATCTCTATAATTAATATCTTTTTTCCAATTCTGCTCCACGGAAATAATGCAGCAAAATTTCATCGTATTTGTATCCTTTGGCACCCATCACTGCGGCTCCAATCTGACAAAGACCAACCCCATGTCCCCAACCGGCACCAATCAAAATAAATTTAGCCGGAACTCCATTCTCTTCTCCCACTTTATCAACTACAAATTCAGAGCTGTACAAATGAGATTCGGAAAGTACTTTACGGATTTCCAACTCTTTTCCAATCACCAAACTTCGTTTTGAACCTACAACTTTTAATTTGATTAAACGACCAGACTCTCCTCGTTCAATAGGAATTAAATCCAGAATTTGTCCAAAATCTTTACCCGTTTTACGCGCTATTAATTCTGAAATTACATCTTGTTCGTATTCAACCTTCCAACGATAAAAATCCATGGTTTCCTGATCGTAATCATTCAAAACCTGAGAGAGAATTTCCTTATCGGTGGTATTGCAAAATGCTTCAGGCGAAGTACGAATCCAATTCACTGCGGCTGTTTCATTTCCCAGATTTAGATCGTATCCAGCAGGAACTTTCGGATTATCGATAACAGCCTGCAGGTATTTATGATTTTTAGGTTCCCATACATTTTCAAACGTCTCGGCAACGCCACCACAACATTTCGAGAAACGGGCATCGCAGACTTCACCCTCACTGGTAAGCACCAGTCCACGAGTTGCATCAATTGCATCAACTACCAATTTGGTCGATTGTTTGGTAATGCCTTGATAACGCTGACAATGATCATCAGCACAAACATCAAAATTCACATGATCTTCGCGATCGTACCAGCGAATAAATTGCTCATCGGTTTCAACAATACTCTGATAATTGGTTTCTGACTTTTGCAATTCAGCACCCTTTATTACCTGCGCAATTAACCAGGAACGGGAAATTATTGCATGAGCTTTTAACAGTTCCATGCTGCTTGTTGCACTCATTTCAGATGAAATAACACTTACCAAATAATCCTCTAAAGAAAGAACATTGATGGCAGTTAATTTTTCATCTTCGCAAATAAAGTGCAAAGCCCCTTTGAACCGCTGATCTTCCTTTCGCTCCCAATGAAATTTAATCCCAATCGTTACGTCAAAAAGATCAAAAGATCCTTCTTCGTAATATTTAGGATAGAAAACCAATTCTTCATTTACAAGACCATCAAAAGCTATAGTATTATTGATATAGCTAGCACTTTGCTTTCCTGTATATTCTTTTCCATTTTGCTGAAGTATGTAGATCCCATTTAATGTAAATGAAATTTTAGGCTCATACATGATGCCTACACGTAATTGTGGTTCGTTCATTTTTAATAGATTTTAGATATTAGATCCTAGACAATAGATTATTTACTGCTCCAAACTATCCGGAACTCAACTTTTATTATCTCATCTTATTTCTTATCAATTTATTCAGTCAGTTTTTTCTCATATCGCCAGAATACTCTTTCGACAAATGCTCCTGCATGATGAGAATAAAAATCGATTGGTCCTACCCATGGAATTATTGCTGTTTTGTAGCCTATATTTTTCAAATCTTCCAAACAACGATACAACAGCACTTTTCCCATTCCTTTCCCACGCAAATCAGGATGTGTTCCCATGGGTCCAAACCATGGCAAGCCTTTATTATTAGCGCTGTGTGCCGAGAAGGCTTTTATTTTTCCATTCAACTTAGCAACATGAATTGCAATCGGATTCGATTTGTAGGCCATCTCCAATTCATACTGCCATAGCTTCCATTCTTCAGCAACAAAATCCATCAATTCATCCTTGTCTTCTGCTGTTGCACGACAAACTTCGATATCATCAGATTTTAAAGCCATTATTTTCTTTTCATCAGACCATTCCCGATCAGACAAATCGACTACAAGATTGGAAGTATCCATAAAGCGATTGAATCCCATTCGCATGGCAAAACAAAGTGCCGGGGTGTATCTGGGATCAATGCCCGGCATGAAATAATTCATTGGCACATCACCCAAACGCATCACATCAACTTTTTGTGAACGCAACTCCTTTTCGAGCAAGTCATACATGCTCTTGGCAATTCCTTTTCTTCGATGAGTTTCGCTTACCGCCATTAATTTTACGTAGCCATAATTCACTCCCCGAATATCCATTCGGCAGGTTCCCATTAAAAATCCTACAATAGCAGTTCCTTCCTCGGCAAGCCAAATTATTTCAGGATTTAAAAAAGGATCTTCGTAGATTTTCTCATGGAGTAGTTCTTTGGTAAAAGAATCGAACTTATATGCGTTTTGACAAAGAGTAAAAACTTTATCAAAATCCTTGTCGTGATATTGTCGTATGGTATTGGTCATGTTTCTTTTAATTACTTAGAGTTTAATTTGAAGTAAGGCTCTATACAATTGTATCGTTTCTACTTACATTCTCATTCCCTTCAATTACATTTGCAGTCCCACGACTTACATTTTGATTCCCTTTTGTTACATTCACAGTCCCTCGACCTACATTCATGCTCCCTTTTGTTACATTTTCAGTCCCAAGACCTACATTTTAGTTTCTCTCTAGAAAAAACCGTGTATTTTACGGGAGCATACAATTTCTTTCCTCCTTAATATGAGATTCCCAATTTAGCTCTTAACTTCTCACAAAGAGTTCCGAAAAACTCATCATCAACACTTACTTGTTTGAAAATATCTACAATATCATCCGATGTGATTTTCTCAAAATCCTCGCGACGAGGAGTGATAAACACACCTCCAAAATCGACTGATGCAGGACTTATGAGCAATTGCTGATCGCCTTCGGCAAAATATTGCGATGGACGATGTAGTTTTCGTGGGAACAAATGCATACTATATTTGCCATCGGAAAAAGAACAAATTGCATTGAGCATTGGCTCCTTTTCTTCTGCTTGCATCGCAGAAAAAGTCTGATAAAAAACAGAAACAGCCTTCATTATTTCAATTTCACTTTCCGACTCTATGGAAATCATTTTCCTAAGATAATTTGGGAAAGATCTCATCTCAAATTGATCTGAATCACTTAAAAGTTCCGACTGCAAATTTTTCAAAACTGCATACTCTGTTTCTACTGGCATAAAATCTTTGTTCCCTGCCTGAAAATGCATATGATCGGGAGCTGACGCTCCACACTTTGGTCCGTTATAAAACAAAGTATATCCTTGCATATTCTTAGCCAAAGACAACATTCCTGTAACATTCTCTTCAAAACTCTGATCGACATGATCGACTTTTGGAATGGTAAAATGTTGTGGGATAATTGGAAACGGATTCACCAGAATCACAAAATCATCGCCTTGAGTGATACCAGCTTGTTCTTTAGGAAGTTTATCGAGACATAAAAAACAAGCGCGATTTTCGATGCTCTTTTGATCTACTTTCGCAGCTGACGATCTGATTCTTTCCGGATTGAACTGAACTTTTATTGTATAGCCATCGAATTGAAATTCTTTTTCTTCCACTTTTTCCAATCCCTTGTAATTTCCTGTTGCCAAAGGCCAATTTATAAGCTGATCGTTCAAAAAATCACCTAATATCTGTGTGGAAGATTTCTCCTCCAATAAATTCTCTAATTTATTTATGCTGTTTACATTCATTGTTTTCCAATATCTTGACAGAATATATTCTTTATAACACCATTTAAACGCTGACAGGTCTCCGACTCTGTCAGGTTATAGTTTACTGCAACCTAGCCACCATTATTCCCGATTGATATTTACTTTGCATGAGCATTTCGGTCAAAGGAATATCTGAAATCACCACTTTTTTAGCTTTACTCGAAGCATGCATCAAGTACAATCGCTTATCTAAATGAATGGCAACACCAACATGAGATATGTCCAAACCTTCTATTTTGGTAGTAATGGCAATTAAATCTCCGTTATGAATCTGATCCTCCAAGGTTTGAATTTTTACTTCCGGTATAAAAAACAATTCTCTTTTATTGATTTCATTTTCGGTCTTCCGGATCTCTTCTACCAATGAAGCATCCGCTTTTAATGAAGGATAAGAATCGACATGGGTACTCATAAAATTGATTGTTTTGTTGTACTTTTCACCACCAATTTCAGCTGTAATATTTTTTACGATTCCCTTCTTTTCATTTTCATAAATCCAATCGGAGAAATAATGCAGGCGCGAAGAATAATCCGTCAATTTACCATTTCGGTAACGTAAATTTTCAAGTTCTTTCAGAAAATCATCAGTTGTAAGCGAATCGTTGGATAGTACTTTTGATAAGGCTACTGCATTCTCCAGATAAGTAGTGCAATCCAACTCCCGGAAATTAACGACCAGCTGTTCTTTCTCATTCCCATCCAAAGTACCACTAATATAGGCTGTTTGCATAAACATTTTTGCCACTTCAACTACCCGATCATTCAATGGCAAGGAATCAATGGACATCGATCCTGCTATTTCCCGAATGGAATTAAAGATTGCCTGATCAATTGAATCTGAAAGTTGAAGTTCTTTCCTAACTTCCTGTTCACCACTCTTTACAGTTTTCCCTTTGCAAGCAATTAAAAAAAGCAGTAAAACGGCCAAAATATACAAACTCTTATTCTTCATATTCTTCTATTTAAGAGTTTCGAAAAGCCAGGCAATCCGAAACTCTGTATTCTATTGTTGCTATTTCATCAACTTACGTGCTTTCAATTCGATGGTACGAATGCGATCTTTGTAAGTATTGTGAGCATTCATTTTTTCGATATCCAAAGAGGCATCAGAATTATCATCCCAGCGACGACACAAATAAATTGAATCGTAAATTCTACCAATCTGGTAATTACGCGAAATTGCCAATCCCAAAGCATAATCCTCACCATAATTTACATTTGGAATCGGATTCTTGCGCAATACCGGAGTATAGAATGCACGAGGAGCTCCCAATCCGTTAATACGAAGCGCATTGTTTCGTCCATTTTCAGGTGTCCACTCTTTGTGATCGATTATTCCAGGAGGAATTTCTTCCAATGCAAAGTTCACCATCTGATAAGTTCCAACAACCATAGCACAATTTTGACTGTAAAATGCATCTACAACTTTCTGCACAGTAGTTTCATCGGCATATAAATCATCACTATCCAACTGAATTGCGAATTTACCACAAGACTCATGTGCTACAGCCTCATTCCAACAACCACCAATTCCCAAATCTTTTCGTTCCGGAATAATGTGAATGATACGTTTGTCCAAGGCAGCATATTTCTGAATAATTTCAGTCGTTCCATCCGTAGAATAGTTGTCCACAATAATTAAATTGAAATCAACATTTGCTTTCTGAGCCAATACCGATTTAATCGCATCCTCGATGGTTTTTACACGATCGCGAACCGGAATCACAACAGAAGCTTCTATCTTAAAATCACCTTCATCAAAAGCTACATTATCAAATTTTGGTGCCAAAAAAGCTCCAATTCTTTTCAAATGTTCGGTGCAGGCAATCTCCATTTCAATTTGTACTGCGCGATTCTTAGGATCCACGTAATCGAATATTTTCTCTCCCGATTTTCTTGTATCCATTTCTTCTTCGGTGTACAACACTTCCGGAATTCTCATAAATTCAGAACGCGCCGCTACTGCCAAGCGCAATTCATACAATCCTGCATGACGAAAGGTAGTATCTACATCCTTTACTGCCTCTTTTAACACTTTCGCATCATAAAAAAGCACCGATCCAAAATTAAAATCATCTCTCAAACTTCCTTCCTGATAATCGATTACCGGGCAATTTTCTACCACACCTGCTTTAATCGCTCGATAATTAGAATACACCAAACCACTATTGGTATCCCTGGCTACTTTCATAAACCGATCCAAAGCCAATTGCCCCAAGGTTAAGGCGCTTGTTTTTGTATAGATGAAAACATATTCAGAATCTGCTTTTTCAGCAATTGCATGAATCGTTTTTCCGTGCGATAAGGATTCCGATGTTAATACATTAATACCTTCAGCCTCAAGTTGAGCATCGCCACCAACAACATAAATAGCAGCTACTAAATCCGATTTTACCAGCTCATTGATTGTAATTTCGGTCTCTTCCTTTGTTCCAAAAGGAATAAAACATGTCACCTTTCCGTTCATAGTAATTATTGTGTTTTTGTTATATTCTTACTGATTAAAAAATTGAAGCATCTGTTTCATCAATTTATTTCGATGCTCTTTCGTTTCCAGCGTTTCAAATGGAAATCCTAAAATTACAGATTGATAGTTTCCATTGTACAATACACCGGCACTTTTATTATTTCCTGAATAACGAAGAAGAACTTTTGCGCCATCCCCTTTAGGTTCAATCGCATCGGGTGCTTCTACCTTATATATATCGGTTGAATATTCCGTTTCAAATTGATATTCTCCTGTAAAATTATTTCTCACTTCGTTTGTATGCGATACTCTCCCCAATTTGCTTGCATGATTGGTTCTGAACTGATAATGCAATTCATCCTCCACAAAAGATTTCGCCAGACTATCGCCACAAAGTATCAAATCTGTTCCCAAATACGCTCCCGTAATTATCAAATTTGCATTTTCGCAGCTAATGTATTTTCGAATTGCCTCTCTCATTTCGGGCGTGTAGATTGTAAAATCTTTATTCTCTTTGCCGTAAATTCTCTTAGTCGTTTTTTCCTCACCAAAAATTAAATCCAACACCAAATAATCCTGCGCCTCCCAATTCAATTCTTCAAAGGCCTCATCACTCATCGATACAAATCCAAAACCATTATCGCGAATCGCTTGTCCGTGCACAAAAGGATAATCGAAACTATTACCCGGAATTATTCGTTCTTCCTGATCGGCATATGAGCTTCCATGTCCCGAAGCATCATCGTCCAACCATTTCGATTTTCGATCGAAATCGTACTGATCGCCCACATAGGCAATATTTCTTTTGTAGGCAACTCCCTCATCTTCCGAACTTATAAAACCGGCCAGCTTACCATTATCAAAACCCTCAGGAGCAGAAATACGATCAAATCCATTGACTATTAAAACAGGTTTTTTCCCATCTTCCGACTTGCAATAGGCTAAAATTTCCGAATCAAAACTTTCTCCGCCTTTGTTTAGTGCTGTCACCTTAAAACTATAAATCACACCTGCTTTGCAATTCGAGATTTTGTATTCAGAATTAGTTACTATCGTTCCCTCATCAAATCCTTCCTCCTCAATTCGTGTATAAACTTTATAAAAATCGGACATTGCTGTAGGCTCTAATTCATCTTCAACAGCTTTCCATGAAAGAACAATTCCTTTTTCAGTTTCCTTGATTTTAAAATGACGAACCGGTAAAGGCTGCACCACATAATCCCTTCCATCCTGAGATGATAGAAACTTTAAAATCCCTTTGTAATAAGCTCGACTGATATCGAATTTAAACTTCGGATCCATCCCCTGATACATATCTGCAAAATTTTGATGCGATAAGAGTTCAGACAACATGGTAGGAACTTTTGGGCGATAAGATTCTGAATATTGTTTGTTCCACATTCCTCGGTGCCTCCATTTAGGCTCATACTTCTTGCGAATATCTTCCACTACCTGCGTTTGAACAATATCCGTTAAATCGCGGCTTGCCCATTTCGATTGTCCATTTGGAAAATAATCCTCACCTCTGGTTGTCGAATAAATGGCCAAAGATCCAATGATAGCATCATTCGGTGTAATGCCAGCATCTGTATGAAATGCCAGAGCCATATCAATTGGAATACCCAAACCTTTTGCATCCACATTTTTTGTTGGCCCAGATGGTGCTCCTATCAAATAGTCCACCCACTCTCCACGACTCATGTAATCATCTTTGTAATCCGTTTTACCAATTTCTCTTTTCTGAAACTTAGCTGCATCTTTTCCGCGATTGCTGTAATCTGCTTTGTAATCTTTATTGATGCTGTACACCAACGAATCGGGCATGCCTGCATACTGAAGATAGTAACGTGCTGCCTCCTGATATCTTGGCCGATTACTCGTGTATTTTTGCCAAATACCCGAATCCATCTTAAAACCAAGCTTGACTCTTTGCTTCTTCAGCACCTCCAATTCTTCCGGATTCCCACGGGCAATATTTCCCATTCCACCTCCAAATCGAATCGCATCAGCCGAAATCCACTTTCCTATCTCACTACTCTGATTAGTCAACTCAACCATTCCTTTTTCAGGATTTTT
>JBFFMG010000043.1:0-16252 GCA_041554215.1 Labilibaculum sp. | reverse complement strand
GATCATTCATTAAATCACTCAGATTATTCTTTGTTTTAACTACCTTTACACTTCTATAATTTAATAATTGCAAATGACCACAACAGACCAGCTAAAAGATTTAGCAGAACGCACGGCGGCGCCAAAAAAGTAGTCTGAGGTATCTTTGACATTGATACCAAAATAATTCCGAATTCTCTTCAAAAACTTACAATCCAATAGTAGTCAACAATTAGTGATCATTCATTAAATCACTCAGATTATTCTTTGTTTTAACTACCTTTACACTTCTATAATTTAATAATTGCAAATGACTACAACAGACCAGCTAAAAGATTTAGCGGAGCGCACGGCGGCGTTGAGGAGGTATCTTTGACATTGATGCCAAAATAATTCAGATACAAGAAGAAGAGTTAAGAACTCAAGCTCCTGGATTTTGGGACCAGCCCAAAGAAGCCGAAATTCAAATGAAAAAAATTCGTGAACTTAGTTCATGGGTTAACTCCTATAAAGAAATTACTGAAGCAATTGATGATTTGCAAATTTTGTTTGATTTTGCCAAAGAAGGCGAAGCACCATCCGAAGAAGTAGATGAACAATTTGCCTCAACCCAGGCACTAATTGAATCTCTGGAGCTTAAGAATATGCTCGGGAAAGACGAGGATAAGCTAGGTGCAATTCTAAAGATAAATTCAGGTGCTGGTGGTACTGAAAGTTGCGATTGGTGCGAAATGCTTTACCGAATGTACCTGCGTTACGGAGAAGCTCATGGCTATAAAGTAAGCTCATTGGAATATCAGGAAGGTGACGAGGCGGGAATAAAATCGGCAACCATTGAAATTGAAGGTGATTTTGCTTACGGATATCTAAAATCGGAAAATGGTGTACACCGTTTGGTTCGCCTTTCTCCTTTTAATGCCGCCAATAAACGAATGACCACTTTTGCATCGGTCTATGTTTATCCTGCAATTGATGATACCATAGAAATAGAAATCAATCCTGCTGATATTAGTTGGGATACATTTCGTTCGGGCGGTGCCGGAGGACAAAATGTGAATAAGGTAGAAACGGGTGTGCGATTACGGCATGCTCCTACTGGTATTATCATTGAAAATACAGAAACCCGTTCACAATTAGGTAACCGTGAAAATGCATTACGATTGCTAAAATCTCAGCTATACGATTTGGAACTAAGAAAACGTCAGGAAGAGACTGATAAGATTGAAGGTTCTAAAAAGAAAATTGAATGGGGCTCACAAATTCGTTCCTATGTAATGCAACCTTACAAACTTGTTAAGGATGTACGAACTGGGTACGAAACCTCAAATGTACAAGCCGTTTTAGATGGTGATTTGGATGGATTCATCAAAGCATTCCTTATGGAATTTAGTAACGATGAAAAAAAATAAAACCGTAGAGACGTTGCATTCAACGTCTCTACTCTTTTGGTTGTTTTGGTTTAAACATCGAGCCAATAACAACACCAAACAATAATCCGTAAGGCACCATTGTATACCAATTGGCCTGAATTGGGCAGGTTCCTGAAATGCAACCAACGTATTTCCAATAAAGAAATCCGCCTAAAATCCCTACAGCACCACCAATTATCTCAAATTTTCTACTATTTATTAGCTTTTTTATCATTCTGCAATCATATACATGTTTATATAACTCAAACATAACAAAGAATATCGAATTGTATCGTCCTGATAAAGACAAATTTTGTTAATAATAGAATAAATACTATAATTTATCCGGTTGATATGGCCTATAATTCTGCAATTACATTTTGCGCCATTTAAATTTCGCTTGAAGAAAGTGTAATGCCATTAGGTAGTAATAGATCAATTAAAAGAGTAATCGGTATTAATTCGAAAAACTCAAATTCTATTTCTCCTGATAGAACTGAAAGCTGTATATTTGTAGTCACTTTAAACAGTAAACCAGAAAAAAATGTTGAAAATATACCACAATCCACGTTGCTCAAAAAGTAGAGCAGGTTTAAAATATTTACAAGATAAAGGTTTAGAACCTGAAATTCGCTTATACCTTAAAGATGAATTCACCGAAGCAGAACTTGCAGATGTTTTAATGAGAATGGCTAAACAGCCTTGGGAAATAATTCGTACTCAGGAGAAATTATACAAAACCGACTTCAAAGGAAAAAATTTTAATACTGATGAATGGATTAAAATTTTAATTGAATATCCAAACCTAATTCAACGGCCAATCGTTGTTAAAGACCACAAAGGAATATTTGCTGTGCCAGCTGAAAAAATGGATGAGATTTTTTAATAAATACGAACATGAACAAATTTGGAAAAATACATCTAATCCTTTTGTTTTTGCTAACAACTTCATGTGATCCTTTTGCAACCAAAATAGGAACAGAGGTATCTTTATACGAAAGCATCAAGATACAGGATCATACTTTCCCGGATACCTTAAAAGTAATGACCTGGAACATTAAATTTGGTGGCGGAAGAATCGACTTCTTTTTTGATTGCCATGGCGACCGGGTTGTCATGGAAAAATCGGAAGTAATTGACAACATGGCTCTTTTATCAGAAAAAATCAATGAAGTAAATCCTGACATTCTTTTTATTCAGGAAGCAGATGTAAATGCAAAACGAAGTGCTTTTGTAGATCAAGTACAATATTTGCTCGACAATACAGCTTTTAATTATGCGGCCTATGCTTCCCAATGGAAAGCCAAGCACATTCCCAGTGATGGAATCGGAAAAATGGATTCGGGCAATGCCATTTTATCCAAATGGAAATTCACCGATGCCAAACGCATTGCTTTGCCTTTAATCAAATCTCAAAATTTCATCCTGCGTTATTTTTATCTCAAACGAAATATCCTGGAAATTAATTTGGAAAACAGGGGGGAATCTATTAAGCTACTAACAACTCACTTATCGGCTTATGCCAAAGATGATACTAAGAAAAAACAATTGAATATTTTAAAATCTTACATTGATTCTTTAGATCGAAAAGGACAAAAATTTATTTTGGGTGGTGATTTTAACTCTCTTCCTCCGTTTAGTCAACAAACGAGTAAATTTAATGATTCGGTTTGCACCGATGAAGATTTTGAAGCTGACAATTACAATGCAGAAACAGAATGGATGTTGCCTTTTTACGAAAACTATAAAGCCGCAATTCCTTTGGAAGAATTTAAGGCTGATAATTCGAAACATTTCACTCATACAACAGATAAAAATGGATACTGGAATCGAAAAGTAGATTACATTTTTACAAATGGTCTCTTTGTGAAAAATAGTGGAAACACACTTCAACAATGGATGCAAGTGTCTGACCACGCTCCCATTATAGTAAATTTTAAAATAAAGCAATAGTTTTTTCATGTTCTTAAAGTATGATGAAGAACATTTTTAAAACCTTCCTTAAATGATAAAAAGGCCTTATTTTTAGGCTCTAATTTTTAAACAGTTACAGTTATGGCAGATAATAAACTTTTTAGTGACTTTGCTCCTCAATCTACACAAGAGTGGGTTGACAAAATCACTAAAGATCTTAAAGGTGCTGACTTTGATAGAAAGTTGGTTTGGAGAACTAATGAAGGATTCAATGTACAGCCTTTCTACAGACTGGAGAACATGGATGACAAAGCCTTCATGAATACCTATCCTGGAGATTTTCCTTATGTTCGTGGTAATAAAAAAGACAATAACGACTGGTTAGTTCGTCAAGATATTATTGTTGAAGATGTAAAAGCAGCTAACGAAAAAGCTCTTGACGTTTTAAACAAAGGTATCGACTCAATTGGGTTCGTATTGAACTGGAAAGACCTAAGCAAAGACGAGTTATCTACTTTGTTAAATGGTATTTTCCTGGATTGTGTAGAAATCAACTTCGAAAAATCTCACGGTTCTATTGATTTAATCAAGAACCTACAGGCTATTGCTACTGAAAAAGGTATCGCTCTTGATAAATTAAATGGCGGGGTTTCTATCGATATCAATTCTGGTTTTAGCACCGTTGGTAACTTCTGTCAATCAGAAGAAGATTCTTACAAGTTTGTGAAAGAAGCCGTAGAGGCTTCAAAAGCACTTCCTAACTTTAAAGTAATTGCAGTTAGCGGAAGCTTATTCAATAACTCAGGCTCTTCAATTGTTGAAGAATTAGGATTCTCTTTAGCTTCAGGTGCTGAGTATCTTGGTAAATTGGTTGAAGCTGGTCTTTCAGTTGACGAGGTTGCTCCAAAAATCCGTTTCAACTTTGCAACAAGCTCTAAATATTTTATGGAGATTGCGAAATTAAGAGCTGGACGTTTATTGTGGGCTAACATCGTAAAAGCATTTGGTGCTTCAAACGAAGAAGTTTGCAAAATGAATGTACATGGTGAAACTTCAGAGTGGAACAAAACTGTTTATGATCCTTATGTGAACATGTTGCGTACTCAAACTGAATCGATGTCTGCCGTTCTAGGTGGTCTTGATTCATTTACTGTGAAGCCTTTCGATTCGGCATTTGCCAAATCATCGGTATTCTCCGAGAGAATTGCTCGTAACCAACAATTATTACTAAAAGAAGAATCGCACTTGGCTAAGATTGCTGATCCAGCTGCAGGTTCATACTATATTGAGTCATTAACTGAGTCTATTGCAGATGAAGCTTGGAAATTATTCCTGACTGTTGAAGACAAGGGAGGATATCTTGCTGCATTTAAAGCTGGATTCGTTCAATCTACAATTAAAGCAACAGCTCAGAAACGTGATTTCCAAATCGCTACTCGTCAAGAGAATTTCTTAGGAACTAACCAATTCCCAAATTTTGGTGAAGTATTGGAAGCTCTTCCTGAAGCAGTTCTTACTCCTGCAGATAAAACTGCTGCCGATGCTGTTTGCGAAACGCTTAAACCATATCGTGGTGCTCAGGCTTTCGAAGCACTTCGTAACAAAACTGACATTTACAGCAAAACAAATGGTCGTCCTAAAGTGATGATGTTCCCAATCGGAAACTTAAACATGCGTAAAGCTCGTGCTCAGTTTGCTTGTAACTTCTTCGCTTGTGCCGGATTTGATGTTGAAGATCATAACGGTTTTAAAACAGTAGAAGAAGGTGTAAAATTCGTTACCGAGAAGAATGCTAAAATTGTTGTAGTTTGTTCATCTGATGATGAGTACGCAACTATTGCTCCTGAGCTTTTAGAAGCACTTAAAGGAAAAGCTACTCTTGTTGTTGCAGGTGCTCCGGCATGTGCTGACGAATTAAAAGCTAAAGGTGTTGAGCACTTCATTAACGTGAAGTCTAACGTTCTTGAAACTTTAAAACAATACCAAGCCGAGTTAGGTATTAAATAGATTTGAGATATAAGACGTGAGATGTAAGATCTCACAAAATATTAAAAATCAAATATTAGATTAATTTAAAAATAGATATGAGAACTGAGATATGAGAAATTAGATTAAAACCTTTTTTAAATCATCTCACATCTAAAATCTCACATCTAAAATCTAAAAAGAAATGAAGCCAAATTTTAAAGATATAAATATCAAGTCATCTTCAAGATCAACCGCTACTTCTCAGGAATGGGAAAAAGAAAACGGCATTGAAAAATCTTGGATGACACCAGAACAAATTCCTGTTAAAACAGCTTTTAACAAGGAAGATTTAGAAGGTATGGAGCACCTTAACTATGTTTCAGGTTTACCTCCATTCCTACGTGGACCTTATTCAGCAATGTATCCTTTGCGTCCTTGGACAGTTCGTCAGTACGCAGGTTTCTCTACTGCTGAAGAATCAAATGCATTCTACCGTCGTAACCTTGCTGCTGGTCAGAAAGGTCTTTCTGTAGCATTCGATTTAGCTACTCACCGTGGGTATGATTCAGATCATCCTCGTGTAATTGGTGATGTTGGTAAAGCAGGAGTTGCTATCGATTCCATCCTGGATATGGAGATCCTTTTCGATCAAATTCCTTTGGATCAGATGTCAGTATCTATGACAATGAACGGAGCTGTACTACCAGTATTGGCTTTTTACATTGTTGCAGGTTTAGAGCAAGGTGCTAAACTGGAAGAACTTTCAGGTACTATCCAAAACGATATCTTGAAAGAATTTATGGTGCGTAACACATACATTTACCCACCAGATTTCTCAATGAAAATTATTGCTGATATTTTCGAATTTACTTCGAATTTCATGCCTAAGTTCAACTCTATTTCTATCTCGGGTTACCACATGCAAGAAGCAGGTGCTACAGCAGATATCGAGTTAGCTTATACTCTTGCTGATGGTTTAGAGTACTTGAAAAAAGGTGTAGCTGCAGGTATGGATGTTGACACATTCGCTCCTCGTTTGTCTTTCTTCTGGGCTATCGGAATGAATCACTTCATGGAGATTGCCAAAATGAGAGCGGGTCGTTTACTTTGGTCTAAAATTGTAAAACAATTCAATCCTAAGAATCCTAAGTCGATGGCATTGCGTACTCACTCGCAAACTTCAGGTTGGTCATTAACCGAGCAAGATCCATTCAACAATGTTGGACGTACTTGTATCGAAGCAATGGCTGCTGCATTAGGTCACACCCAATCTCTTCACACCAATGCTTTGGATGAGGCAATTGCATTACCAACCGACTTCTCTGCACGTATTGCTCGTAATACTCAGATCTTCATTCAAGATGAAACTACAATCTGTAAAGCTGTTGATCCTTGGGCTGGTTCTTACTACGTTGAGTCATTAACTCAAGAGTTAGTAAACAAAGCTTGGTCTCACATCGAAGAAGTTGAGAAATTAGGTGGTATGGCAAAAGCGATCGAGTCTGGTATTCCAAAACTTCGTATCGAAGAAGCTGCTGCTCGTACCCAAGCTAAGATTGATGCAAACACTCAAACTATTGTAGGTACTAACAAATATCGTTTGGAGAAAGAAGATCCATTGGATATTTTGGAAGTAGATAATACTGCTGTACGTACTGCTCAGCTTGAACGTTTGGCTAAGCTTCGCGCTAACCGTGACGAGAAAGCTGTTCAAGCTGCTCTTGAAGCCATCACTGCTTGTGCAAACGGAGGTGAAGGTAACTTATTGGATCTTGCTGTTAAGGCTGCACAATTACGTGCTTCTTTAGGTGAGATTTCAGATGCATGTGAGAAAATTTGTGGAAGATATAAAGCCGTAATTAGAACTGTGTCAGGAGTATATTCATCAGAATCAGGACAAGATGCTGATTTCGCTATTGCGAAAGAAAAAGCAAATCAATTTGCAGAAATGACAGGACGTCGTCCTCGTATCATGATTGCAAAAATGGGACAAGATGGTCATGACCGTGGTGGTAAAGTTGTTGCTACTGGTTTTGCTGATATAGGATTTGACGTAGATATGGGACCATTGTTCCAAACTCCTGAAGAATCTGCTAAGCAAGCTGTAGAAAATGATGTACACATCGTTGGTGTTTCTTCATTGGCTGCTGGTCACAAGACTCTAGTTCCTTCAGTTATCGAGGAATTAAAAAAATTAGGTCGTGAAGATATCATGGTTACTGCAGGTGGTGTTATTCCAGCTCAGGATTACGATTTCTTATACGAAGCTGGTGTTGTTGGTGTATTTGGTCCTGGTACCAAAGTATCAAAATGTGCTATCCAAATGTTGGATATCCTAATTGAGCAATATAAAGACTAGTTCTTTTTACTACTATAACTTAAAGACAGGAATCATGTTCCTGTCTTTTTTTTGCTAAATTTCAGTATAAATTAAAACATCAATTTTTATGAAAAGGCTCGCATTACTTCTTATTTTATCATCATTTATTTTGAACTTATTAGCTCAAAACAATACCAAAGAAGATTCCAGAATTAATAAAACCGTTCTATACGGACAAATTACTTTAGATGCATTTAATCTGGATATTTGTTCTCCTTGGTATGCACCCGAGCATGATTCTTATTTAGCAGACACAACGATTCTGGAAAAACTTCAAGAACAAAATCTATCGGATATTACAATTAACCTGATTATTGGTTCTTGGTGTCATGACAGTCACAGAGAAGTACCTCGCTTCATTAAAATATTGGAAGAAATAAACTATCCCTTTGATAGATTGCAAATGAACGCGTTAGATACCAATAAAACATCTCCTGATTTCGATGTAAAGGCGAATAATATTACGAATGTTCCAACTGCTATTATTTTCCGAAATAGCAAAGAAATAGGTCGTATCATCGAAAGTCCAAAATTATCTTTGGAAGAAGATCTTTTGAAAATTATCTCAAAATATTAGTAACTTTATCATTTAGACCAATCAACTCAATCATGGAACAAGAACATACAAATGCCGGACAAACTTTAGGAATTATTGGATTAGTACTTGGTATCCTAACTTTTATGATAGGATTTATTCCTTGTGTAGGAATTGTTGCGATTATCCCTGGAATTTTTGCAATTATTTTAAGTGCTATTGGACTAAATCAAGCAAAACGAGACAATGGTGCACGTGGAATCAATATTGCAGCATTAGTTGTTTCTATTATTGGTGTTTTAGTTGCTTCTTTGTGGCTAATTTTTGTTGTTGGTATTGCAAGCCTAAATCAGGACGAAATTGAAGGCTTTGTTGAAGATGCAATAGAAGAAGTTATTGATGAATCTGTTCACAATTCTGACTTACAAAACGCTTTACAGGAATTAGAAGAACAACTTGATGAGGTAAGTGTTGACTCTATTCATCTTAAAACAGACAGTCTGGATATTGAAATAAGAATCAAAAATGAGTAATTCAGCTCAAACGAAAAAAAATTACCAACTAATTAACCTCTCTTTAGTCAGCATTATTTTTTGCATTTTTATTTATTCAAGTCTTTTTTCTCCGGAAGAAAGCAAACACCCAATTCCTTCATTCTACACTCAAATCACTAACGGTACTAGTCCATCAACAGGATTATCCCGTAGCTTTTCTGCTATTGTTCGAGGTGATCTTCTGTTGGCAAAATCATACAATCCAATTGGTTTACCGATTTTCCTTTTTTTTAGTTTACAATTCATCTTCAGGAGCTTATCTCTTCTCTTGATTAAAGAAAGGTTCAAATTCATAAAACCACTAATTTTAGTGGATATCTCACTCTCCATAGTAGGGTTTTATTTGGCCTTCAGACCATTAATAGTATTCACAATAAAACTTTTTCAAGAAAACATCGTAAACTGAGAAAATTAAGTATTATTAAACTAATTTCTACGATATGCTAGCACTACTTGTAATAGTTTTTCTCGCACTTCTGACCAGTCTAATGGTTTTACATGTCCATAATGAGCTGGGTTTATCCAAAAGGATTATTCGAGCTGGATATTTCGTGCAAGAATTATTGGATCAACATGAAATTAAACATCTTGATCTGGAAAAGAAATTTGAATCATCGACTCTAACAACTCAACTTCGAGTTTTGGAATATTATTTACATTCCCTTAATTCTTCTTACAAAGATTTTGGCACCAAAAAAACGGTTGTTCAGCGACTAGTAAAAATTGAGACTGTTCTGTCAGAATATGGCTACCAAAGTGAATTAAGTGTTATTTAATTTCTAAAAGAGGAAAGCATTTATCAACTTTTACTCCCTTGGGTGTTAGCACAAGACTACAACACTCATTTATGATATCGTGCTGAAAAAACAAAATATAGTTATTTTCAACAGCTTCTTTTAAAAAAACTTCTTTCTCATGTAATGATGCTGTTGGATTTAAATCGTAACTAGCCAACCATTTTACAGGTACATTTGCTGCTGTTGGAATAAAATCCCCAGCAAATACAATGGTATGATCTTCATTTTTAATAATTGAAACCATTAAGCCAGGAGTATGTCCATTTACAAATCGAATTTCAAAATTAGGAAACAACTCTCCCTCCTTCTCAACAAACTTTAATTTGCCAGCCTGCTTTATAGGAATAATGTTTTCTTGAAAATAAGCATCCGCTTCACGAATATTTGGATTGTTAAAATTTTCCCATTGTGCTTTACTCACCCAATGCATTGCGTTCGGGAAAACCAAATCAAAACCATCTCCTTTTTCATTATATTTTACAGCCCCACCGCAATGATCGAAATGCAAATGAGTGAAAATAACATCGGTAATATCAGTTGGTGTAAACCCAATATTTGCAAGTGAAGACAATAATGTATCATCGCCATTTAAATGTTGATGTTTAAAAAATTCTGCATCTTGCTTGTCTCCAGTTCCATTATCAATCAATATCTTTCGTTCTCCATCAACAACAAGCATACTCCTCATTGCGCAATTGCATAAATTATCTTCATCGCTAGGATATTTACGACTCCAAAGAAGTTTTGGAACCACACTGAACATTGCTCCACCATCGCATTTAAAATTGCCTGTTTCTATATTATATATTTCCATTGTTTTCGCTTAAATATGTTATCTTTAATTTCAAATTACACTGTAAATACGGCTTTACAGACCTAAGCATATGACTGAGGGTAAAAATACAATTTTTAAAAACGATTATCAATGAGAGTACATTTTATAGCAATTGGCGGTAGTGCCATGCACAATCTTGCAATAGCATTGCATTTAAAAGGTTTTACTGTTTCGGGTTCCGATGATGAAATTTTTGACCCATCAAAATCTCGTTTGGAAAAACACAATATTCTGCCTAAAGAATGGGGTTGGTTTCCTGAAAAAATTAATACTGGTCTCGATGCCATCATTTTAGGAATGCATGCCCGAATTGATAATCCTGAATTACTAAGAGCACAAGAATTAGGTTTAAAAATCTTCTCTTACCCCGAATATATTTACGAACAAACAAAGGATAAAACCAGGATCGTAATTGGAGGAAGTCATGGCAAAACTACAACAACATCTATGGTAATGCATGTTCTAAAAGAGAATGGCATTGATTTTGACTATATGGTTGGTGCTCAAATTGAAGGATTCGAAACCATGGTAAAGTTGACTAAAGATGCTAAAATAGCAATTTTCGAAGGCGATGAGTATCTATCTTCTCCTATCGACAGAAGACCTAAATTTCATCTTTATCATCCACATATCGCTTTACTTACAGGTGTTGCATGGGATCACATAAATGTTTTCCCAACATTTGAAAACTACGTGGAGCAATTTAAGATTTTTACAAATCTAATTCAGCCCAACGGAACTCTAATTTATTTTGAGGAAGACGAACACATTCAAAAAATCGTAAGCAATAAAAGAAAAGATGTAAAACACATTCCATACAATACGCATCCATTCCGATTAGAAAATAACCAAACGATTTTAACTACCGAAAATAATGAATTTGCTCTTGAAATATTTGGAGAGCACAACTTGCAAAATCTGATGGGTGCTTATCACATCTGCAAAAGTATTGGGGTAAAAGATCTTGATTTTTACAGTTCGATTCAAAACTTCTCTGGTGCTGCTCGTCGTCTTCAAAAACTTGCCGAAAACGAAAACTGTAGTGTTTTTCAAGATTTTGCTCATTCACCATCAAAATTAAAGGCAACTACCGAAGCCGTTAAAAAACAATATACCAACAGAAGACTAATTGCCTGTATGGAACTTCACACTTTTAGTAGTTTAAAGAAAGAATTCCTACCTCATTATAAGAATACCATGTGTATGGCCGATCAGGCTTTTGTTTATTTTGATCCTAAAACAATAGAACACAAAAAACTGGAACTTATTACAAGTAAGCAGGTTGAAGAGGCATTTGGTGGAAATAACCTTAAAGTTTATACTGATTCAAATCAATTAATAAACGATCTGCTTTCGATGAACTTTAACGACACAAATGTTTTACTAATGAGTTCGGGAAATTTTACGGGTGTAAACCTCCCTCAGCTAGCCAAAAACATTATAGTAAACACTAAATAATATAAGTTCCAGTACTTCAACCCTCTTTGTATTGCCGAAAAGCTAAATAAACACTACTTTTACGGCATGCAGAACCCTAAATTCAGGAATGTTATGCTTTCGAAGCTTAAATATATTTTAATAACTCTTCTCCTTTTTCCGATAACAGCTGTATTCGGAGAAAGTCAGGATCAAATCCAAAAGGCCGAAGAGTTATTAAAAAGTACCGAGGGATACGAAAGGATTGGATTGCTAAAAGAGTTATCAAATTTATATATTAACATAGATCCGGATAAGAGCATCAACTATGCAAAAGAAGTTGTGATTCTAAACTCCAGGAATCCTTCCGAAAAATCGGCTTCACTATATAATCTGGGAAATTTATACCGCCGGGTAAATAATTACCGACTAGCTCTCGACTGCCACAATCAAGCATTGGAAATCCGAAAAGCAGTGAATGATATGAATGGCATCGGAAGCTCGTTAAATAACATAGGCGAAATATATAAGATCTTAAACAAACACGACGAAGCTTTAGTTCATCTAAACAAATCTCTAAAAATCAGGGAAGAAAATGGAACATTAAAAGAAGTTGCATATACATTAAATAATATTGGAAGTGTTTTTTGGGTTAAAAAAGATTATGCAAATTCTCTTGAATATTATCTCAAATCCTTAGAAATAAGATCAAATTTAGGTGATAAATCTGATATATCATCCTCTCTTAATAATCTTGGCAACGTATACAAGAACCTCAATAAACCTAATAAAGCTCTCGATTATTATTCTAAAGCTCTTCAAATTAGGGAAGAAATTGGCGATAAAACAATGATTGCTTTTTCGCTAAATGACATTGGTGGAATTTACTGGAGATTGAACAATTTCAATGAATCATTAGCTTACTACAATCGATCTCTAGTATTAAGAAAGGAAATAGGAAATAAAATATTTATAGCTGCTACTCTAAAAAATATAGGAACCGTTTATAAGGACTTAAATGAATTGGATTTTTCTTTAAAGAACTATAATGATGCCTTAAAGATTTATGATGAAATTAATGATCAAAAGGAACAAGCGAATATTTTTTCTTTAATCGGAAATCTTTACGAAACCTACAACAACTTCGACAAAAGTCTCGAATACCACAAAATCTCTCTTAATCTTCATAAAAAAATTGGCAACGACAAAGGAATAGCATACGCCTCGAACAACATAGGCGAAATTTTAATGAAATATTACCAGAGTAAGGATGCCAAAGAATACTTACTTTCAGCATTCGATCATGCTAACCAATGCAAAGACAGAAGCTTAAATAAAATAGTTTCGGAGAATTTATTTGAATATTTTTCCAATTCAGGAGATTATAAAAAAGCTCTTGAATATTATCGCGAATACTCAAGCACTCAGTACGATAGTATTGTAGATCAGATCGATAAAGATAAAATTGCGGAATTTGAAGCGAATTACCAGATTTCTAAAAACAAAGATGAAATTAAAAGTCTTAAAGCATACAGCCGTCAACAAGCTATTGTAATCTATCTCTTTATTGCTTTAATAATACTTGCAGGAATAGTTGGTTACATCGCAAAAAAGAACATTAAAATAAGGCAGGAAGCTACAAAAGCCTTAACTGAAAAGAACGATGAGCTAGAAGAAATTAACTCCAAATTAAAAGAAACCGAAGTCTCACTTAAAGATTTAAATCTTACAAAAGATAAAATATTTAATATTATTTCGAATGATTTACGAACTCCTTTTATTGACATGAAGGTGTTAAGTTCTAAACTGCTTGAGAGTTTCGATCAAGCTGAAGTTGAGGCTCAAAAGAATTTATCAAAAAATATCAGAGACTTATCTTTTCAAACTTATGACCTTGTAGAAAATATATTACTTTGGTCAGCTTCACAATCTGGAAAAACCAAATTTGCACCTCGCCTTTTTAATGTGAAGGAACTTTTAGATCATAGCTTAAGCAAACTTTCGGAACCGCTTATTGATAAAAATGTGAAGGTCATCTTTAACCTAGATAGTACCACAAAAGCTTATGCAGATACAGCAGCCATTTGTGAGGTATTCAAAAATCTACTGTCCAATGCTGTTAAATTCTCTTACCGGGAAGGTAAAATCACCATATCAGCAAGAGAAAAGAAATATTGGGTTGAATTGGAAATCTCTGACGAGGGAGTAGGAATGAGCAAAATGAATCTTCACAAGATATTCCGATTGGACAACAATTACCTTGCACTAGGTACTGCGCAAGAAAAAGGCGCTGGAATTGGACTACTACTTTGCAAAGAATATATTGAGAAAAACGGAGGAAAAATATGGGCTGACAGCGAAGAAGGAAAAGGAAGTAGCTTTTTTATTACAATTCCTAGATCAGATAAATTAATGGGTTCTGTACCAAAAACAGAAAGCTAAAAAAAATATTACCAGACATAAAAAAGGAGGCCAGTTAAGCCTCCTTTTATTTCGATTAGCACTAAAAAGCACTAGTATTTTTTAGCAACAAAATGGTAGTGACTGCCAAATCTTTCGAAAGCTGCCTGATCTAATTCTTCTCTAAAATTAGGATGCGCAACCGAAATAATAGCCTTAGCTCTTTGTTGTAAGGTTTTTCCAAATAAATTAACCGAACCATGCTCAGTAACAAACCATCTCATATTATTACGAGTTGTAACAACACCTGATCCCTGCATAAGAGTTGGTGTAATTTTAGAAACACCCTTACCTGTAACAGAAGGCATTGCAATAATTGGCACACCACCTTCTGAAGCAGAAGCTCCACGAGTAAAATCAATCTGTCCGCCAACACCAGAATAGTGTCTTGTTCCTATTGAATCGGCACAAACCTGACCTGTGATATCAATTGATAATGCAGAGTTGATAGCACACACCTTAGGATTTTGCTTAATGATACCAACACCGTTGGTGTAAGCTACATCCATCATTAAAACTCCCGGGTTATCATCAACGAAATCATATAGTTCTTTTGTTCCCATTAAGAAACCAGCAACAATCTTACCCTTATCTAATTTCTTGTTCATTCCATTAACAACACCACTATAAACCAAAGGAAGAAGTCCATCAGCAAACATTTCGGTGTGTACACCTAAGTTTTTATGATTTCCCAACTGAGCCAAAACTGCATTTGGAATACCACCAATACCCATTTGAAGACATGCTCCATCAGGAATTAAACCGGCTACGTTTTTACCAATTTGAATATCGATATCAGACAAAGGTGCATTGTGATGCTCTACAAGAGGTGAATCATCCTCACAGAAGATATCAAAAGAACTCAATGGCATCATTGCATCACCAAAAGCACGAGGTACATTAGGATTGATAATCGCAACAACAGTATCAGCTGTTTCAACAGCTGCTCTTGTACAATCAACAGAGGTACCTAAAGATACATATCCATGCTTATCTGGAGTACTAACCTGAACAACTGCCACATTCACGTTTAAAACGCCTTCGCGAATCAACTGCTGAGTTTCACTCAAAAAAACTGGAATATAATCAGCATAACCCGCTTGAGTTTGCTTTCTTACGTTTGCTCCTACAAACAATGACTCCAAATTAAAAATTCCTTCAAATTCAGGTTCTGCATATGGAGCTGGTCCTTCAGTATGTATATGCTGAATTGTAACGTCGTAAATTTCGCCGTTACTCCCTCTGTTACACATTTCTTTAATGAACTTGTGTGGGGCCAAAGCCACAGAGTGTAAATGTACTCTATCCCCAGATTTAATCACCTTCGCTGCTTCCTCAAAAGAAACTATTTTGATCTCTTTGTGCATCTTTTAATCGGTTTTATGATATTTTTAATAATTTCTAAATCGCCGACTAAATTAGTATATTTTTTGACTTCAATTTCTGCTATTCAGCATTAGTGCTACAAAACATATCTGCATTATCGGTTCATAATTAAGCTTTTGCAGTTCTCTTTTATTTAAAAATTCATAATAAAATGATAACCTCTTTAAATACGATAAGAAAATCTGCCTTCAATTTCAAACTACTCTCAAAAAATAACCTATACCTGATAAATTACATCATAAAAAAAGCCGGGAAAAATTCCCGGCTGCAAAACCCAAACATCTAATAAAACTTAAATAACAAAAACTATCAAACTATTATTTTTCATAACCCAACTATTTCGGAAAGCGTGCTAACTTAGAAAGTTACAATCTATCTCGAAATAAAAATTAATCGTTGTTATTATATTGACTATATCAAATGTAACACTCTCTATATCATCAATCAAATCAATAATGTTTATAATGTGATAGATAATTTTTATATTTGAGCTTAAATCAAAAAAAACAATAATCATGATTACAATCACCCAGTTGGAATATATTGTGGCTGTAGATACTTACCGTCATTTTGCCACTGCTGCAGACAAGTGTTTTATCACTCAAGCTACACTTAGTAT
>JBFFMG010000042.1:0-16544 GCA_041554215.1 Labilibaculum sp. | reverse complement strand
CCAACTCAGCAGCCATTAATAAAACATCAGAATAACGCATCACAATAAGATCCTGAAATTGTGAAATTTGGTTATCACCATCACCTAAACCTTCAACAACATAAGTTCCATCAGGTAGAGCCAGTGGTATGTATTTTTTATTACAATATCCGGTGAATTCGCGCCATTTGGATAAATCAAGAGCATCTATAACCCCTTCCGAAACAAAATCAATAACTGAGGCTGTTTTTCGTTCATCATCAGTATCAAAACTCTGAACGGTTTTCGGATTTACTGTACATAATCCCCATCCGTAGCCATAAGGTGAAGAGGTAGTTTCTCTCAATCCCATCATTACCAACCATCTGTTTCCATCAACATTTCCATTATAATCGGAAGTATAGTTGAATTTTTGCGTAAATACAGCTTCCGAGTTTCCTCTTCCAGCCCAAGTACTAACCAACGTATTATTTTCTATATCAGGTATACTAGATGCTGCTTGCCATAGATTTTTATAATCTAAAATAAGAGAAAATCCACCTTCTGATATCACATTCTCAAGACCTGCCAACACATAGGTTTTATCAACCACTCCCTCTAAATCGGCAGTACCATAATAACCTGTATAAAATAAGAATACTCTTCCCAACACGGCTTTAGCAGCCCATTGTGTAGCTCGGCCATCATTTGAGGCAGCCCATGAAGCTGAATAGGCAGGCTGATTAATATTTTCAGCAGCAAACTTTAAATCTTCAGCAATTACTTTATAAATAGCTGCAGGTTCCGATTGTACCACATTATCGGTAGTAGGTTCAAGCAGCAAAGGCACTTTATTAAATAATCGTACTAAATCGAAATACAATACCGCACGTAAATAACGAGTCTCACCTTCTATTCTGTTACGAGTATCTTCTTTTCCTTCCCAGCTAATACCATCCAGTTTCGTTAGCAACTTATTACAACGAAAAATTCCAGCATAATAGGATTTCCATGTCTCGTTAAAAATATCGTTGTAGGAAGGTGCCTGACTTAAATCAAATCGATCTAAAAGTTGATTGTTTCGATCATCCCCCGCACCTGCTCCACCAAAACATTCGTCTGACAGAAGCTCTGAAGCTATGTAGAAAGCTGTTCCTCCATCGGATGTTGTTCTCTGATATCCGTCGTAACAACCGACCAAAGCCATTTCAAAATCAGCCTCTGTTTTGTAAAAGTTACTATCAAAAATGGAGGTCTCCGGTTCTACATCCAGGAATGATTCTGAGCAAGAGAATAATCCCAGACCCGCCATTCCTAATGTTAGAATATTTAATTTTATTTTGTTCATAATTCTAAATCTTTATCAACATTAAAACTTAAGATTAACACCTATCAGGAAAGTACGAGGACGTGGGTAGTATCCCAAATCAACACCCGACACCCAACTTTCTGTTCCATATCCTATTTCCGGATCCATACCATCATACTTTGTAAAAGTAAAGGCGTTCTGAACAGCGGCATATAATCTTAACTGACTGAATAGTGAGTTTTGAGTTAATCTGCTAAAATCATATCCTAGTGCAATATTGCTAATTCGCAAGAAGTCTCCATTTTGAATATAAAGATCAGAGAATTGCCAGTTTACATTAGTTTCTGAAACACGTGGCATGTTATTGGAGGTTCCTTCACCAGTCCAGCGCTGCAATATGGCTGTTGTGTAATTTGATTTCTTATTTCCCTGGTTCCGGTACGACTGTACAATTTCATTACCTACAACACCATTAGCAGAAATTGCCAAATCAAATCCTTTGTAGTCCAAATTAAGATTAAAGCCATAAGTCAAATCGGGAATACCACTACCTAAATCTATTTTATCGTCAGAATTTACAATTCCATCTTTATCCTGATCTACATATTTCACATCGCCTGGTTTTACGCCGTCCTGCAAAATCCCATTGCCCGCATCGCGCCAGGCTTGTATCTCAGCTTCATTTTGGAATATCCCTGCTGTTTCATAGCCCCAGAAATATCCAATAGCATGACCATTCTCAGCCCGGTAAAACTCCGGTGAATTATCATACAACATATTTGATAAGCCATGAATAATTCCATCATCAGTAGGAATTTGTCCCACCTCGTTTTTATTATAAGCTCCATTAACACCTATATGGTAGTGTAAATCTCCTATATTATCAGACCATGACAAGGCTAACTCAATCCCGGTATTTTTAACATCACCACCATTAATAACAGGAGCAGATGCGCCTGCAGTTGCTAAAATTGGTGCTGTAACCAGCCAGTCCTTAGTTGTTTTTACATAAAAATCAGCATTAACACCCAAACGACTATTCATAAAATAAGCATCTACACCAATATTGGTTTGTTCTGAGGTTTCCCACTTTACATTCGGGTTGGATAATCTACTTGGATAAGCTCCCGGTGTATTTACCAATGCAGTACCAAACACATAATTAGCCGCTGGATCAGATCCTGAAAAATTAGTTGATGTATTAATAGGTGCTGCATATTGAAAATCATCAATAGACTGGTTCCCTACTTGTCCCCAACTTACGCGAACCTTTAAAAAGTCCATCCACTCATTAGCACCTTCCATAAACGACTCATTTGTTGCTACCCAACCTGCTGAAACAGATGGAAAATATCCCCAACGATTTCCTTTGGTAAACTTTGATGAAGCATCTGCACGCAAAGTCGCATTTAGCATATATTTCTCTTTGTAGTTGTATCCCAAACGACCAAAATAGGATTGACGACGTGATTTTACCGCCGGTCCACCTCCAACTGTACGTTTCTCAATAACTCCTTTTACGTCACCAGTTTCCGGATCTTTATCTAACTCTGCTTGTCCACTTGTATTATTAAGATAAGCTCCTCCGAAATTGTTAAACTGTGAGAGCAAATCCCAGTTCGAAGCATTTAAATCACTTCCCTGAAATCGAACAACTTCCATACCTGCCAACACATCAAACTTATGCACTTCATTAATATCAAAACTATAACTTGCTGTATTGGTCCAAGTCATGGTATGTCCTTTACTCATACTTTGATTCACTGTGGTGTGATCATTGTTGTACGAATAAATAGAGAACTGATACAATGGTGAATAACTTCTATATTCAGAAGCATAATAGTTAAAACCAAACAATGATTTGATTTTTAAATTTTTAACAGGCTCTAACTCCGCATAAATATCAGCAAGCATCTTTTGCTGATCATTAGCATTTTTATTGTTAGTCATTAATGCTCCGTAAGGATTACCATCGCCAGTATTCCATTGTGAATTAGATGTGTCGTTATAAGGACTCTCATAAATATTATTATCACTATAAACTGGTGATAAAGGAGACGTACCAAACGCACCTCTTAAGCTATTGCTGTATTGATTGCCAACTGCAACTCCATTATTCTTAATATAATTGAAGTTCATATGCTGGCCAATCTTTAAAATATTTTCATACAATTTGTGTTCTGTATTAACACGGAATCCATATCGTTCATAATTCGATACATCTGCTCCGCCTACAACACCTTCCTGATCAATATAGGATAAGGAAATAGCATAAACAGAAGCATCTGTTCCTCCGGTAATTCCAAGTGAATAATTCTCAGTAACAGCATTGTCATCAAACATTTGATTCACCCAATCGGTATCGGCCCCACCTTCAAAAACACTTGCATCGTACAAAGCAGATCCTGAGTTTAAGGCTTGCTCCTGCATGATTGAAATGTATTCATTACTGTTCAGCATATCAGTGGTTCTTGCTACATTTTGCACACCATAATAAGCATCAAAGGAAATTTGAGCCTTTCCAGCTTTTCCTTGCTTTGTAGTAATCAAAACCACACCATTAGCAGCCTGAGAACCATAAATGGCGGCAGAAGCAGCATCTTTCAACACATCCAAACTTTCAATATCCGAAGCATTTACCGTTGTGATATCTCCTTGAACCCCATCAATAATATAAAGTGGTTGAGAATCTCCAACGGTACCAATACCACGAATCGTTACTCTCATGTCGGATCCTGGTTGCCCAGAAGTAGACGCAATATTAACACCGGCCGTTTGCCCCTGCATGGCTTGTAAAGGATTGGTTGCATTCTGCTTTTGAATTGCATCTCCTTTCATCTGAGAAGTAGCACCAGTCACTAATTTTTTCTGTTGAACACCATAACCTACAACAATTACTTCATCAAGGTTGGATACATCTTCAACCAATATAATATCTAGGACCTGCTGATTGGAAATCAGAACTTCCTGTGATTTAAATCCAATAAAAGAAAAAACTACTACATCGTTTTCGTTAACCAGGATAGAGAAGTTTCCATCGATATCGGTACTTCCGCCGATTGTAGTCCCTTTAATAACTACATTTGTACCTGGTATAGGTGTACCGTCAGTTGCAGATACAACAACGCCGGTTATGGCTCGTTGAGTCTGCCCATATGCCACAGTTGCAGAAAGCAACATTAGCGCAATTCCAGTAAAAATAAGCAACTGCCTTGATAACGATTGCACCGGAATTTTTTGTTTTGCTTTTTTAATCATCATAGAAATCAGATTTAAATAAAACTCGGTTATTAAACATGTTGCAAATATATTGCGGACTTACCTCTAACTTGTTAAAAATTGTTAACGAATAAGGGTTCAAATGATAACAGACATGTAACTAATGATACCATTCTATGCTATAAATGTTAATCCTAAAACACAAACAAAGCATCCCAACCAACAAACTGCCAGGCAATTAATGATCCATTCAAATAATTAAATTCCAGTTTTCAATTAAAAGATCTCTAAATACAAAAATAGAGAAGGTTGATAAAGAGTTTTTAGATGATGAAGAGTTGAATAAATTAATGGAAAACGCTTTGGAGTAAAACGTCTTGAAATAATTAAAGATCTCTATCTGTTTTGTCGCTTTACAAGGTTGGCTTTTTCAGATGTAAAATCTCTTAGCCAAGAACACATTGTAAATGGTATAGTTGGGTAATCAATGGATTGAAAGCAAAAGGCGTAAAACCAAAGTCGAATTTGAAATACCCAAAGCAATTCTTTCCAAGTACAAAGATGATCCTATATGTAAGATTCAGCAAAAATTATTGCCTGTACCCAGCAACCAAAAGATAAATGTCTATTTAAAGGAAATTGCAGCTATCTGTGATTTTACAAAAACTTAAGTACACATTCAGCTAGGCATATTGTTGAAACAATGTTTACTTTGGGCAATAATCTCAATAGCAAGGTTATCTCAAAGATGCTAGATACAAGCACCAAATTACAGAAAACTAGACCAGTGCAAGCGAAAAACTCATTTCAAACGAGATGAGTAAGATTAAAGGGAGTATCAATATGAATAAAAGATAACTCACAATCTTCGAGCAACATTACTATTGCACGCTTACAAAAATAAGGGCTTAACTCATTGTCCAGGCAAATTTAGTGTTCCACTATTTTTGTTACGCACCACAAAAAACCCCAACTAAATGCTGAGGTTCTAAATTCTTAAACCAAAAAGTGTGGCACTTTAGGTTTCCTATTTTTGAATTCCTATATTAATTAGAAGTTAAATTTCCCATTGGCATTTTTTGCTTCCGATTCAGGAGTCAATTTTTCAACAGTATCCCAGTGTTCAAGTACTTTACCATTTTCAATTCTAAAAATATCATAGAATGAAACTTTCTCTTTCATGAAGATTCCTTCAGATACAGATAAAACGAAATTTCCTTCTCCTAAAATGATATGATTCTTTTCGTAAACCATTGGCATACCTGCTTCGACCAAATAAGCCAACTCTGCACCTAAACCAGCCAAACCATCTTTTACTCCAGGATTGTGTTGGTCGTACTGCTCTGTAGAAATATAGTCAGTTATTTTATCTGGATTAGCGCCTAAAAATATTTCATTGATCAAGTTAGTAACTAAAGTCTTGTTTTCTTCTGTTTTATCAAGATCTTTAATTTCTACAGGACCATCAATCTGACTTCTTCCTGATGCTGTTTCAGTAACTTTTTCCTGTAAATTATCCCTGTGTTCTACAATTAATTCATCTTCGAAACGGAAAATGTCGATTCCAATTTTTGGTCCAAAAAAGTTATAATCAGTATGTGCAACAACATAGTTACCATCACCAAATATACGCACGGTATTTACTTTTGCTACCCTCTGGTAACAAAGATAACAATTCACCAAATCCAGCTAATCCATCTCCTACAGCTTGATTATGCTGAAGATATTTAGTTGGATTGATATAACTAACTGGTTCTGTAGCTCCTGTTTCGATACTTTTTAAAACTTCCGATACCTTTTGTTTGTTTGACACTTCCATTTTTGTTTCGTTATTATCTGCCTCACATGATACAAATGAAGCCATTGTTAATACTGTAATAATGAATAATTCTCGCATTGCTTTTGTGTTTTATTTACAATACAAAGGTGAGGCAAAAAGGAAGGTACAAAAAGGTAGGTTTCGTCCATTTAATGATACATTTACTCCAAATTGGAAAATACAATAGATCATGAGATCTGAGATTCAAAACATGAGACTGATTTACAAACTACTTACAATCAAGACATTTATAAAAACACAGCTAATATAATTTCATTATCAAGTATTTGCAAGAGTTTATTGAACCATTGAAAATAAGTAGGCTAATTAAAACTGCTCTCTGAATTCGGAAGGGGTAAAATTGGTGTGCTTGCGGAAATATTTGATGAAGTTAGTCGGTTCTTCGTAACCCAATTCGTAGGCTACTTCCTTTATACTTTGATTACTATGAACCAACAATCGTTTTGCTTCCAGTAATATACGTTCGTCAATTATTTGTTTAGGATTTTTATCTACTAATGTGGTGGTTGCCTTGTGAAGTTGTTTTTCTGAGATACACAGTTCTGAGGCGTATTTCTTCACCGATTTCTCTTTTCTAAAATTTTCCTCGAGTATATCTTTAAATAAAACGAGGTAATCTAAGTTGGTGCTGGATTTAAGTTCTTTAAAACCTTGTTTGTGCATTTCGCGTTCTGCTTGCAATAATAATACATGCAAAAGATTATGCAATATGTGATATTGTTCTGAATCAGCACTTCTCAGATATTCTGTTTCCATCATATTGCGGCATACTCTTAAATCGGACACCTGAGGATTCACTTTTATTTTGGCGATACCATACAAATCACTGAACAACATGCTTGAATGCAGAAATTGCATATCCTGATTGTTTTTACAAAAAAATCTGTCGGTAAACAGAATTACTTTTCCCTGATAACTGCCATCACTATCAAAACGGTTCACACAATTGTGCGGTATAAAAATAATGCTATTATCCTCGATACTTATTGGCTCAAAATCTATAAAGTGCGTCCCTTCTCCTTTTCAATCCAAAGAATATGATAAAATTGTGCCCTGTGAGCTACTGTCATCATCTTCCCCTTTGTCTTCAAGATCTCTTGTAAATCCAGAATCTCGAATTCCAATTTTAATCCGTCTTTAAACGAGTATTTCTTGATTTCGTTTTCCATAGCAGCTTTTATCACTCAACACAATAGCAGTAAAATGAGGCGTTCTATTTTATTTTTTCCTTTTCCATTTGTTTTGTTGCCCATGCACCTAAATGCTCAATAAAAGGAATTAGTTCCTTCCCTGTATTTGTTAATGAATACTCTACCTTAGGTGGCACTTCAGCGTATACTTTCCGGTTAATCAATTGATCCTCTTCCAATTCCCGTAAAGTCTGAGTCAGCATCTTAGAAGTGATATTCTGAACCATTCGTTTTAATTCGCCATATCTCAGTACATTTTTTTTACTATGTATGTACCATAAAATGCGTGCTTTGTATTTCCCACCTATTCTTCTGAATGCATAATCTAATGAACAAACAGGAGCATCAGAATTTTTTTTCGTCATAATTCAATTTTATTTCTTACACAATTACCTCTTTACCAGCATTGGTATACTTTAGGTAACTATATACCTTTTTAGTATGTACTTGACACAAAAGTATATATAAAATACATTTGCACCAACTTATAAATTAAATAAGGAAAAAAGCAATTGTATTGAAGCAAGTAAATAATGAATTTGGGATATGAAATTACCATTCAAAGGAGTTTTTAAATCACTGTTGCAACGAGTTATTTTTGAATTGAAAAAAACTATAAAAATATAATCAAGCTCACAAAAAAGATTAGTGTAAAAAACAAAAAAGATGAAAGCTACAAAAGAAGAAATCATTAAAGCTCATACATTTAGACGTGCAATAAAAGAATTTGAACCAGAGCAAAAAATAACCAATGAAGATTTTGAGTTTATTTTGGAAGTTGGAAGAAGATCACCAAGTTCGTTTGGTTGGGAGCCTTGGAAATTTGTTGTCGTTCAAAATAAAGAGCTTCGCGAGAAATTATCAGAACCAGCCTGGGGAGCACAAAAGCAATTAGCCTCAGCCAGTCACTTTGTTGTTCTCTTGGCACGAAAAGGAGAGGAAATGCGCGCTGGTTCAGATTATTTAAAGTACAAATCGCAGGAAATTGACAAACTACCAGCAGAGGTTGAAGAAATGAAACTTGGTTTCTTTAAAAACTTCATGGAAAATGAATTTGACTTGACTGACGACCGCAAAATATTCGATTGGTCTTGCAGACAGGTTTACCTTCCTTTTGCCAATATGATGACGGCGGCCGCGCAAATCGGAATTGATTCTTGTCCTATTGAAGGTTTCGACAGAGCAAAAGTGGAGGCGATTTTAGCTAATGAAGGAATTGTTGATACAAATAAACTAGGAGTAGCAGCAATGGTAGCATTTGGTTACAGAAAAGAAGATTCTCCTTTCCCTCAATCTCGCTTCCCAATGGAGGAAGTTGTTGAATGGGTAAAATAAGAACATTAATAAAGCCTGTAGTCAAATTTGTCTACAGGCTTATTTTATTCATTTTTCAATTCTTATTTTACAATTCTTAAAACAGATCAACTTTTCCTACCACACTTTCGTTGTTCCTTTTAGGTTGCCAATAGCCCATCCACTTCCCTTTTGCGCACAACAAAATACATCTGCGCGAAACAGGTTAGGTTTTATCTCCGTAATTCGATCAATCTGGCCTAAATTTTTATTGATTTTATTCCAGGTTTTACCAGCATCTAGAGATAAATAAGCTTGTGGTGAAAATGCTGCGCTAATAAAAATTATATCCGAATTAACCAGATTACATCTACACTAATTACATCAGGATTAAAAACTTCAGATTTTTTGTCTTTTCTAGCGCATAAAAGGACACCTTATTGAACAAAACACACCGAACCACCTGCAGTCAAACAAAAAAAAATACATACTTGACTATAAAAAACTCGAGTAAACTAAAATCACAAACTACTCCTAATTCCTCTTGAATGAGATTTTTAATGAAAATTTTCCAATCTAAATTTTAAATGAATATATTAGAGAGTATAAACTTGTTTCTTAATACGATAGTATGGACAATTTTTTCAAATTAGCGACCCCAGTCACCTATTGGATTTTAATACTGATCTGGTCTTACATTCTATTTTTTTACATTAGGAAAACGAAAACGATTGATCGATCGGATAAATTATTAAAATTACTTCTTGTTGTTTTGTCGATAGATGCTTTCCGAACACTTTTTGAGAGTATTTATTTTGGTGCATGGTTCACCTCTCTTTCCCAACTACTTCCTATTGAGATTTTTAACTATTTATCACAAGCTCACATTGTGTTTGTACCCAAAATATTGAATCTCCTAACGGCCATTATTATTTTCACCCTTCTAATCAAAAAATGGTTAGCCGCAGAAATAAGTACAAAGCAAAAAAGTAAAGAGTTAATTGAAGAACAATCACAGGAATTAATTAAAAAGTACAACGAATTGATTCTTGCAAATGAAAAAGCAATACAAAGTGACAATTTCACCCAAATGCTATTTAATGAATCCCCAATTGGCTTGGCTCTGACTAAACTTACAGGAGAACTAGTTGATGTTAATCAAGCTTATGCAAATATAATAGGTTACTCTATTGAAGAAACTTTGAAATTAACCTATTGGGATATTACTCCGAAAAAATATGCCAAACAAGAAGAACTGCAATTGGATTCGCTAAATAAGAGTGGAGCTTATGGACCCTATGAAAAAGAATACATTCACAAATCAGGAAAATTAATTCCTATTCGATTGCATGGGAAAATAATTAAAAAAGACAATCAGGATTTTATCTGGTCGAGTGTTGAAGATATTACCGATAAGAAACACTCTGAAATTCTTCTTCAGAAACAAAATGAAGAATACCTGATTTTAAATGAAGAATATCAATCTCAAAATGAAGAATTACTAGATGCATTAGAAAAAGTAGAGAAAAGCGAATCAAGATTTAAATCTCTTCATAATGCATCCTTTGGAGGAATTGCGATACACGAGAAAGGAATAATTTTAGATTGTAATCAAGGTCTTTCTAAAATATCGGGATATTCTGCGGAAGAACTAATTGGAATGAATGGCTTGTTGCTAATCGCAGAACATCAACGTGATTTTGTTCTCCACAATATTTTAAACGAGTACGAAAAGCCATACCAAAGTATTGGAATACGTAAAAATGGTGAGGAATATCCCATTCGATTGGAAGCCCGACAAATCCCATATAATAATAAAAATGTTCGGGTCGTAGAATTTCGCGACATTACGGATCAAATAAAAAATGAAATTGAACTTAAAAAGGCAAAAGAAAAAGCAGAAGAAAGTGACCAACTAAAAACTGAATTTATTAACAATATGTCACATGAAATTCGAACACCAATGAATGGAATTCTCGGATTTTCAGATTTAATAAATGAGCCAAATATTACAGATTCAAAACGACAATATTACAATAAAATAATTCAGAGCAGTGGAAATCAACTACTACGTATCATCGATGACATTCTTGAAATTTCGGAACTAGGAACAAAACAAACTAAAGCTCAAATAGAGAAATTGTGTTTAAATGATTTCTTATCGGAATTATTTGCAATATTTGAGACAAAGGCAAAAATTAATAAGACGCCCTTACATCTAAAAAATGATCTTTTCGATATTGAAATTACTCTACTCACCGATCCCTATAAATTGAACAGAATTGTTAGCAATATATTGGAAAATGCATTGAAATTTACAGATAATGGATCTATAGAGTTGGGCTGTAAACTACAAGACAACAATCTAATAATCTATGTAAAAGATACTGGTATTGGTGTGCATCCCGAAAAACAAAATCTTATTTTTGAACGATTTACGCAAGAAGATA
Organism: Labilibaculum sp.; assembly: GCA_041554215.1. Taxonomy (GTDB): domain Bacteria; phylum Bacteroidota; class Bacteroidia; order Bacteroidales; family Marinifilaceae; genus Labilibaculum. The sequence goes on along the minus strand of JBFFMG010000042.1, from coordinate 5,285 downwards.
AAGAAGTATCTCAAAATGTTGGAGGCATAGGATTAGGCTTATCTATCGCCAAAGAAAATGCAAAGCTTCTTGGTGGCGATATTACTTTAGAATCAGAAAAAGGAAAAGGCGCAACATTTTATCTAAGTATTCCATACCAACCTGTTACATCAAAAAAAGCAAAAAGTAAAACGAATAGTCAAAGCTCAAATTCAAAAGGAGAAAGGCTTCATACCATATTAGTAGCTGAGGACGAAGAAGTTAACTTTATACATCTGGAAATCCTCCTAACTGAATTTGACGATCAACTAACAATAATTCACGCAAAAAATGGAAAAGACGCAGTAGATCTCTGCAAAATAAATGACCAGATTGATTTAATTTTAATGGATATAAAAATGCCAGTAATGAACGGTATCGATGCTACTAAAGAAATTAGACAATTTAGGCAACACCTACCCATTATTGCACAAACTGCTTACACAGCCACACAAGAACAGGATGAAGCTACGAATGCAGGTTGCAACGATTTCTTATCTAAACCAATTAAGAAAAAAAAATTACTCACAATTATGAGTCATCATTTAAAGTAATAATATACACTGAAAGAGGACATATTACATTCAACTATTCCTTGAAAAAGGAATTTATTTTTTGTGAAAAATACAAAAAATGGCCTATCAAAAGACGGGATTAAATCTATATTTAATCGTTTTGAACATATAGAATATTGAAAACTTTCCTTTAATTGACAAGAAACAATAATGCCGCAAGAAAAGGATTCTTCTCATCCAATAATTGCGGCATTATACCCTAACATTTATAAAAGTCAGGCGCCTCATTAAGCCACCCTTTACATTATTTTCATCAACTTACTTTTGCCATAATTTCATCGTAGCCTCTACATCTAATGCCTCGGCTAGGATAGAAATTGGATGCTCAACTTTTTTAGTGGTTGACATCTCAATTTGCCACTTACAGGTTTCGCAATCAGTCGCTACAAAATCAACATTTGAGCTATCTATCTGATCGAAGAGTTGTTTGCCAACTCCCTGTGAAGTTTCATAATTTTCTTTCTTAAAACCGTAAGTACCTGCAATACCGCAACATCTCGATTCTAGAGACATAAAATCAATTCCTGGAATCATTCGAAGCAAGGTGGTTGAATATATAGACCAACCCAGCTTTTCCATGTGACATGGAGTATGATAAGCAATTCGTTTCTTGTAATTCTCTTTAAAAACAAGCTTCAATTTTCCTGAATCGATCAGACGAAATAAGAAACGAGTTGCCAATTCACTTTCATCACGTATTTCCTCATTCTTAACCCCAAGCAAATGTGGATACTCATCGCGAATGGTGAATATACATGTTGAAGAAGTTGATATTACAGGCATATTCTTGTCGACAATAGACTTTTTAAACGCCTCAACATTGTGTTTTGCCTGTTTCGTAGCCTGCTTTATCAAACCATTTGAAATTAAAGCTACACCACAACATTTTTCCTTCTCTAAAAGATGAACACCATAACCGGCAGCATTCATAATTTTTATCAGGTCTTTACCCAATTGAGGAAAATTATAATTTACATAACAACCATGAAAATAGCTTACATGTTTATTAAAATCGGCTTGATTCTTTTCAGCATATCTGCGGTACCAGGTTTCAAACCTCATCCCAGTATATTCAGGAAACATTCGGTGATGATCTATTTTAAGAACACTATCCATTATGCGTCGGACAGGTTTTAAGGCAACAATCGGATTAACAATGGGTGCGAATGTACTCGCCATAGTACCAACAATATCAGTATTGGCCAAAATCATATCTCTGAACTTTGGTTTTTTCTTACTGTATTTGATACGTGCCATCTGAATGATATCACCAATTTTCACTCCATGTGGGCAAGCAATTTCGCAACGTTTACAGTTGAGGCATAATTTCAGTGACTCATCGTAAAAATTTTGATCCTTCAATCGCAATCGTTCTCCATCAGGACCAGATTGTTTTGGCCCTGGGTAATCTGGATTCACCTCTAGAACAGGACAATAAACTGTACAGATTGTACATTTCACACACTGTTCAAAATTGTTCTCGCTTATATTTAGTGGTTCAATTATTTCCTTTTTCATCGTCCCGTTATTTTAAAATTTGTTCAGCTACATGGAGCGAAGTCAATAAACTAATACCAGCTCCACTGCCTTCTTTAAGCGCATTAGCCCCTCCAAGCACGGATCCTGTAACATATAAATTCTCTATAGAGTGACCATTCATTACTGCCCGAAAATCGCTATCAGCTTTAACCCCATAATGCATGTATGGCTGATCGTTAAAGAATTTATTATCCAACCATTTATCACTATCCATATCACCATCAATGTCCAGTCCCAAAATAGGTTCATATACCTTTTCACGGGTTGCAACTATCCCCTTGCTATAAAAGCTTCCACTTGCCAAAACAAATTGATCAGCCTCTAATTTAATGTCTCCATGATTATTGGTTTGAATAGATACTAAACGATTTCCCTCGAAAGTACCTTCTTCCACATTATCTCCCAAAAAATAGGTACCACCTAAAGCTTCGAATCTTTTTCGCAGCAATATCTGAGTTCGTATGCCTGGAACAGATGGAGGTATAACCGGTAGTAATACCAACGGTTTATTTAGCTTTGATTTTATATCTGCAACAACATTCTTATTAAATAAACCAAATACTGCAGGAAGAATTACAACCTCAAACCCCTCACTTAATAAATTTACCTTTTGAGCAAATTCGTTCAAAGCATCCACTCCCTGATCAAATACCTTCGCAATATTTGTAGAACGCATTTCACTCGGATTACGGCGAATCGCTTCAAATTCCTTCATCGCAAAGTTTTTAATTTGCGCATCCACATCAAATTTTTTCAGTCCATCCTGAACAAACAAAGTGTGAAAATCTAAAAATCCACTAAAATTTAAAATGACTGCTTTTTTCCAAGGAAATATCTCTTTTTGATCAAACCGGGTGAAATCATCTAAAGTCAACCATGTTGGTTTCATAATCCCCATTGGGGTTAACACAAAATGATTTTGATTTGCCTGTCCCATAAAATTTAAGCCGGCACGATTCAAAAGCAGAGGTGCTTCATCTGCCAAACGAGATATATTTTCGAATCCAACACGCTGGTATGGATGTATATTTGGTAATTTTTTTATCGCTTCCAATGGATTTTCAACTTCTTGTCCTCCTAGCTTTCCAAGCAAATCTAATGAACCAGAAAAAAAATGAATGGCACTCTGTCCCGTTGAAACAATTGCACATTTCTTTCCTTGTTCCGCCAATTTTATTCCGCATGTGAGTCCACTCAACCCACCTCCTATAATAATATTATCGAATTTCATAGTAATCCTCGCTTAATTGTTATCTGCTTTCAAACCATATATGCCTTCGTAAATCCAAGAAGTAAACTGAATCTCATTGATTCCCTCGCCCCAAGTAATAGGCATCATTCCCTTCCATCGTTCCTGAAGAAATCTAGCCAAATCATCTTTTGCTTTTCCTGGCTTCTCCGAAGATTCACAAAGGAGTCCTGCTGCACGACAAGCACATAATTCTCCCTGACAAGTTCCCATCCCAACACGGGTACGGCGACGCAAGTCCTTTAGATTTTTCACATGCAACTCATTAATCGCATATCTAACCTCGGCTACCGACACCCCTTCACACTCACAAACCAATGAATCTTCATAATCGTCTCCATTTGGAATATTTTTTGCAAGCGTTCCATGACGATCCTTTGCCGACTTTTGAGAAATATTAGCCCCAGTATAAACTTTTTGAGTGTCGCTACTTAGCGGATGTTCACTCTTTTCTGCTCCTGGTAAAACCTTATTGGCTGTTTCACATTGTTTATCAATAGCCAATTTCTTACAAATTAAATCAGTAGCTTCTTCAGCCATCAAACGGTAGGTCATCAACTTACCACCAGTAATTGTGATAAAGCCTGAAAGTCCATCTCGTTTTTGATGATCCAAGAGTACAATTCCACGACTAATGCTTCTTCCTGTTGGGTCATTATCCGCCGCAACCAAAGGACGCACACCAGCATAAGCACGCAAAATACGAGTAGTTGCCAGTGCCGGAGAAAGCTTTACTCCTTCACGAATAAGCACATCTACATCCTGTTTAGAAACAAACATGTTGTCAATTTGATCATAAGGAATACGTTCCGAAGTAGTTCCAATCAGACAAATAGTATCTCCAGGTACCAAAATGTCCGCATTGGCGGGCTTTCTACATCTGTTCAACACCATTTTATTTACACGGTGACCAAAAATAAGCAGAGAACCTTTTGCTGGAAACATATTGATATTAACACCAGCAAGTTTCGCAATGTGGTGTCCCCAAATACCTCCGGCATTCACTATTATTTTGCCGTAATAACTTACGTTTTCTTTTGTTTCATGATTGAATAACTCAACACCAATAGCCCGATCCTGTTCTTTCACAATCCCTTTTACCTCGTGTCGTGTTAAAAGAACTGCCCCATGAATTCTGGCATCCAAGGCATTCGACATTGTCAAGCGGAAAGGATCTACAGATCCATCTGGTACCTTAACAGCACCTATTAAATTTGGATTAACCGAAGGCTCAATACGACGAGCAAAATCTGGATCAATAATCTCAGTTCCAATACCGGCAGTTTCACAGGCATCTACAAATTGAGACTGAAAAGCGATATCGTCATCTGGAAGAGTGATAAATAATCCATTATTTTCTTCTACACAATGGTTTGCAATGCGACGTAGAATCATATTTTCTTTGATACACTCCGAGGCTGATTCTGGATCGGTGACCGCATATCGAGCACCACTATGTAACAAACCATGATTTCGTCCTGTAGCTCCAACGGCAAAATCATGACGTTCTACAAGTAAAACACTTAGTCCCCGCATCGCACAATCTCTAGCCGTTCCTGCTCCAGTGGCTCCTCCTCCGATGATTATCACATCGTACTCTTTGGATTTATTCTTGCTCATGATAAATTCTATTTTATCGATATCTTTTACATTCAGCTTATTAGTCCTAATCTCCAGAAAGGGTAAATCATATTCTCCAATAAGATTTTAACACTTCACCGCATTCCTTCTTTATTCTTGCTTTGGCTTTAGGACAATTATGATATTACAACAGCAAATATAATTAAACTACCTAGTAATGCAAAGTACATACCTTGTAAATGTATTTTGCATTATACAACAAACATTCTGTACCTCTTGAAAAACGAAATCTAAACATCAGATAAACATACAATTACATGCCT
>JBFFMG010000041.1:0-16588 GCA_041554215.1 Labilibaculum sp. | reverse complement strand
CCCCATATTCATCTACAACAATAGCTATTTGCTCCTTTTTATCTAATAAATTTTCCCACGCCCTAAGCAAAGTTTGAAATTTAGGAATTACAACAATAGACCTCTTTATATCCTTTAATTTTAAATTACTTTTGCCTTCGGCCAAATATTCAAAAACAGATTGCCTAAACACATATCCCGTAATGTTATCATTCCTTTGATTAAAAACAGGAATCCTTGAATAGTATAAAAACTCTTTTTGATGAAGAAATTCTTGCAAACTCATTTCTTCATTGGCAATACATACAACAACTCTGGGAGTCATTATTTCGCCAACGCTAACTGTTTTCAGTCGAATTAAATTCTGAATGATCTTGTTTTCATTTTCCTCTAATGTACCTTCCTTTGTTCCAATATGTGCCATCGCAGACAACTCTTCTCTACTTACTGACATCGTATTGTCTTTTGGAGAAAATAATTTTGTAATGTAGCCTGTTAAAATAACCAAAGGATAAGTTATAACCACCATAGTGCTCATTATCAGACCCGAATTCATGGCTAAGTTCCTCCAATATCTTGCTCCTATGGTTTTAGGAATTATTTCCGAAAAAATAAGAATCAACAAAGTTAAAACAGCCGATATCAGTCCAAAATAAACCTCCCCAAATAATTTTGTTGCCTGCGCCCCAACACCAGCCGCTCCTATCGTATGAGCAACCGTATTTAGCGATAAAATTGCAGATAGAGGTCTGTCTATATTCTTCTTAAGCTTTAAAAACTTACCAGCTCTTTTATCTCCATCCTTCTTCCGAACATTTAAAAAAGAAGGTGGAGTTGATAACAAAACAGATTCCATTACCGAACAGAGAAAGGAGACAACAAGTGCAAGAAATAAATAAAATATCAGAAGAATCATTAATCATTTTTTTTTAGTAAATCATTCTTTGTAATTTACTTAAAATTTAACGTTTAAAAAATATCAATTATACTATTCAACAACCCGAATTGATGATGATTTAATTTCTTACTTTATAGGAATCAATTTCATTCTCCATTTTTCCTACAACAGTAAATTTCTTGTACAACGTATTGCCATGATTGTCAACCAAACTAAGCAGGTGTTCTCCTTCATCGGGACTTAATTCCTTCTGATGAAGAAGAACTGTGGTTCCTATAAAATCACCATCCAAATGCCAAAAAACTTCTGCTTCTGGATCATGATGAGCCATCTCAAAAACAACTTTCCCACGAACTCCATCCAAATCAATAGGAACAAAAATCTGATCGTTTCCTTTCGGATAAATTAGCTCCATAACCTCATGATTCTGAACCCCGGAGCAATCATCCCGGAAAGGTGGCAAGGGGCGATACAAGGCATTCCTTTTTTTATAATACCATTCCATTGCAGGCGGCAAAACAAACCAATTTACATGTTGCATATTACTTACTTTCTCGCATTTAGAATTCACCTGATACCGCTTACTAGGATCTAAATGGATCAATCTGTGATAAGGACAGGAACTGCTTTCTAAACTAGCTTTACAAACTAACATAGTATCAACAGTCTCGCACCATCGGCCAGCTCTGTAACCACTTTGCCGGCAAACAGGAATTTCTTCCATTTCCTCAAATGGTATGTCAAACCACGAACCCGACGGCAATAAATTGAACACATCAAACATGACCGGTGCGGCTGCACTTACGCCGGTTAATCCCGGCCGTCCTTCACCATCAGCATTTCCAACCCATACGCCTACTACGTATTTTGGTGTTGTGCCAATAGCCCAGGCATCTCTAAATCCAAAGCTGGTTCCGGTTTTCCAGGCCACTTTACGTGATGAAGAAAAAGATTTCCATCCATTTTCGCCATCTGGTCGGTTCACTTCCAGCAAAGCTTCAAATGTTTGAAAAATAGAAGCAGCACTCAATTCAGAATGCGATCTGGATTTACCCAGCTCAAGAGAATCTTGCAGTCGATAAAAAGGCTCCCGAATATCATTCGAAAAATAGGTTTTATTGTATTGATTGTAATGCTTTATAATTCTTGCCAAGCCAGAATACATTCCGCATAAATCCCACAATGTACCTTCTGCGCCACCTAATATTAAAGATAAACCATAATGCCCCGATGGACGATTAAGTGTACTCATGCCCAATTTCTTCATCTTGTGATGAAAAGGTTCTACTCCATAATCGCGCAACATGCGAACCGATGGCACATTTAAAGAACGCGCCAGAGCTTTTTGAGCAGGAACTGCACCATCGTAACGTAAATTAAAATTCTTTGGCGAATAGCCTGCTATTTGCGTTGGAATATCAGGCACAAGTGTATTGGGAAGAATTTCACCACTATTCAACATACTGGCAAACAAAAATGGTTTTAAAACACTACCTGTACTTCTTGCTGCACGAATAACATCGACCTGATTTCCATGATTTTCCTTTCCAAATTTGCTTGAATTCCCAACATAGGCAATACTTTGACCTGTTTCCACATCTAAAACCAAAACGGCCATATTGTGAATTTGATTGGCCTCGAAATTTCGCTGGTATTTCCGAACCAACTCATTCACCTGTAATTGAAGTCGATAATTTATCGAACTTGTAATTCGTTCACCAGTGTACTCTATGTTTGCATAATCAAGCAAATGAGGAGCAAGCATCGGTAAAGTATGAATTTTAGATGGTATTTCTTCCAATTTTGCCAATTCACAAGTTATAGAATCTACAATCCCTCTTTCCATTAATCGCTCTAAAAGGCGATTGCGCTTATCGCGAAGCTTGGTACTATTTCTACCTGGATAAATTAAGGCTGGCGCATTAGGCAATACAGCAAGAGTTGCAGCTTCTGCCCATGATAAATCAGTAGCACTTCTACCAAAAAAACGCCAGGATGCAGCTTCCAATCCAACTACATTTCCACCAAACGGAGCATGAGAAGCGTACAAAGCAAGAATTTCCTTCTTAGAATAACCGACCTCTAAGCGAATTGATTTTATTAGCTCTACCACTTTTTGGTAGATATTTCGGTCCTTCCCTTTTCTGGAAATACGAATCAACTGCATGCTTAGCGTACTTCCACCACTCACCACGCGACCAGCCTTTATATTTTGAACCAAAGCTCTTCCCAACGAAACAGGATTCACTCCAGGGTGATAATAAAAATACTGATCTTCAAAAGCTAATAATGACTTCTCAAACTTTTCCGGTACCAGTTCTGATTCTGGAAACCGCCATTGACCATCAGTTGCAATTCTCGCTCCAAGCAACTTTCCTTCTCGGCTAAAAAGAATTGTTGATGTTGGATCTTGAAACAATTTAGACGGCAGAGAAAACCAGAAACTGATGCCCAACAACAAAAATGCCAACATGATTATGCGGCATTTTTTAGATTGGCAATATTTTAGTTTTGGTGTTTTCATTCGATTATAATCGCTTTACTAAAAAACCCCTAAATCCCTCAAAAGGGGACTTTTTTGATTCTGCTTAATTTTATCGCAAACTAGAATTATCTTATTTAAAACATCAATAATATCAGTTCCTACTGGATTTCCTTCTTTTTTTAAGCCCCTTTAGGGGTTTGAGGTAATTCAACCTCTTCGTTTTTTCACCTCTAAATCCCTTAAAGGGGACTTTTTTTGATTCTGCTTAATTTCATACAATAACACTGTCAGGTCTTTCAGACTCTGACAGGTTATCTTATTACCTCTATTTCACAACTTCAACCCATTGACCTGGTTTACGGGCATGGATACGATCGTCGTACATGGCTTCACAGTTTACTGTTGGTAGGTAATATTTCCCTACGTAGGCCGCATTCATAGTAATCAAGAAAGTTTTACTCTTGTTTCGATCCAAATCAAAATAAGTATACACGCGATCATCACGAATGTCTTGATAAGTCGGCACATCCGATTTCACAACTTCGTCAACATCTCCGAAACGGGTATTTACAATTTCCCATCCCGATGGAAATATTTGAGTTAAAGCCATTTGCTCATAATTGTCCATCACACCCGGATTCTCAATCCGAACATCCACTTTAAAATCAGTTCCCTGCTGCAAACTCTTCACATCAATTGGATTTCCCTGCATGTCTTTGTAAGTAATCCTCATTTTCAGATTCTCTTCGGCTGAAGTTTGATCTCCCATTTCAGGAATTCCACTAATACTTACCCGCGCATAAAGAACACCATCAGAAAGGTTATTTACTTTTACTTTAGGTTTACCTGTACTTAAATCCAAAGGAATTTGAATTACCGGATTACTGCTCGTTATTTCCTGGGTTTTACCACCATTTAATGAATAGGAAACACTCAATTCCTTAGAATCACCACGACCAGCAAACTCTGCCATTCCTATTAGACAGAAGGCTGTTGTTTGCGTACTCATCCATGAATTACTGGATAATTCTGCTGATAATTTTTGCACCAAAGGAAAAGCCTCAGTTTTTTTACCCAGCAAACTTAAAGTTTCCAGAATCATTGCTCTATCGCGAGTATCAGAACCAAAGGAACCTGAATGTTCACGATAAGCTTCCACTTCTATTCCCAAATTCTCAATCAGTTTTTCGGCAACTTCCGTTTGACCGATTATACGATATGCTGCGGCCAATCTCCACTTCGCTTCTGGTGAAAGTTTAGTTTGTTCTCTCATTCTATTCATCGACGCTAAATCAGGAACCTCAGCTTCGGCAAGCGTGTACAATCGGTATGCTTGAAGTAAATCGTGACGAGAATAGTAATGACCATTTCGATAAGAGGAACTCCCCCAACTTTTGGCTTCAGATTTCTGATATCGTAACCAAGCTGATTTTAATCCAACAGGTAAAGTATATCCCAATTCCTCTGCCTTCAGCATAAAATGACCGGCATAACTAGTTCCCCAATCACTACCATAATCTCCTCCTGGCCAATAACTAAATCCGCCGTTAGCCATTTGAAAACTCAACAATCTGTTTAGTCCAGCCTGAACATTTTTAGTGATTCGAACCTTTTGTTCGGCATCCAAAGTCACCACTTTATCTAAAAACAATTGAGGAAAAACCGATGAAGTTGTCTGCTCAATACATCCGTGAGGATATCCGATAAGGTACTCCAAACGACGACCAAAATCAATTGGAGGAATACTTGACAATTCCAAGACGCCTTTATTGGTTCCATTCATACCCGGAAGATTCAATAAATTAGTCCAGTTTTCGCCTGCTTTTAAGAGAGTGTCACTTACATTTACCACACGTGGATTTGGATTACGCACATCCAATTCTATCTCATAAGTCGTTTTTACATTTCCGCTTTCGGCAAAAACTTTTACTTTGGCAATTCCCAATTTAGAAGCAACTTTCAGGTCAAAATCAATGACCTGCTCTCCTGTTTTTTCAAAAACAAGGCTTTTTTCAAGACCGCTTTCGCTGATTAAAAATTCATTAGGCTCTATTCTTACTTTTACATTCTTAATTTTAGAATCCATAGCAAAAACAGTAACCGGCAATTTCACTGATTCAGCCGGACCAAGCACTCTTGGCAAGGTCGCCAATATCATTAAAGGCTTGCGGACCTGAGTTGTTTTCTCAGCAGAACCATAAGCTCCTTTATCACCTGCAACCACCATCGTACGAACCGATCCAACGTAATTAGGCATTGTTATTTTATGCAATTTACTATCTCCGGCATACAATGTATAGGGACCATAGAACATTACTACAGGCTTAAAACGATTGGCTTTGGCCTGTTTCTTATTTCCTGCATCCTCATCACCACCAATGGCAAATGCTTTTTCCAATCTGGCGCCGAATGCTCCCATTACAAAATCATACATATCCCATGTTTTCACTCCAAGAGCTTCTCTTGCATAAAAAGTATTCCAAGGATTTGGAGTTTTAAAACGAGTTAAATCAAGCAAACCATCATCAACAACGGCTAAAGTATAGGTCATTGCTTTCCCATCTTTTTCCGAAACTGTCACCTCAAATTCTTTCTCTGGTTCCAATACATCAGGCATTTTTATTTCCGGACTCAAGCGAGTGTTTGGATCTTCAACCAAAATTGGAATCACACCATACATGCGAATTGGCAAATCGTTTTCGGTTTGAGCATGAGGCTGAACCAAAGTCACACTCACGTAAGCATTAGGAGCCATTTCAGGAGTAATCTCAAAAGAAAATTCTGATTCCTTCGATTTTGTATCTACCCAAAAAGCCTGTAAAACCTTAGCTCCGGTTTCGATACTTACCAAAGCCTTTCCCAATTTTGAAGATGGAATTGTTACTTTAGCCTTTTCACCTACTTGATATTTGTCTTTATCGGAAGTAAATGAAAGCATGCTTGCATTGCCAGGCATTCCCTCGGGTGTGCGACCATACCATTTAGAGAAATATGCTGTTTCGCCAGTTGAGTGACCACTTACGGGGTCGGTAACACGAATAAGGTATCGACCGTAGTCATGCCAATTATTGTATTTAATATTGAGTTTAAACTTTGCTTTTCCTTGCTTGGTACTCACCTTTTGATGAGATACTATTCTTGTTGAAGAACGACTAATATAGGAAGCCAGATTTTCCTCGCCGGCATCCCACCACCATCGCCAATCAATCTTATATACTTTTACTTCCAGTTCATTTCTATCAACAGGTTTACCATCAGAATTCAAAGTAGCAATTTGAATTTCATGGTCTGTATCGGTTAGATACCAACCTCTTTCCGATTCAGGCATTTGAATACCTACAAATGATTGATAAGGAGCAAACTTAACTCTTTGCATATCGATACTAAAATCACCACCCTTTTCAAATACACGGGTTACGAAATTGGCATTCAACATTCCGGGAGCAGATTTATTCCCTTTCAAATCCAAATCTACAATTACCTTTCCATCCTGATCTACTTTTCCATCAAAAATGACTTGCTCATCGGCATAAAATTCTTTGGATGGATCATCAAAAATGTATTGGGAATAAGAATCAAATGAGGTTTTAGTAGGAGCCAATCGCAAACTAATATTTGATTTTAAATCGCGGGCAATAGCTCCGTGAAGCCATTTCACTTCTAAATTGGCTTTTTGATTCGCCGATGACGACTTTAAAACTTCCGATTCAAAATCAAGCTTAATTTTCAAACGGTTTGGTTTAACGGTTTCAATTTTAATCGTTTTTGTAAAACTTGCACCTCCAACCTTTATTCTTGCTAACCAATCACCAGTTGGCGCTTCGGAATCGGTTGGCGTAACAAAAGAATAAAAGTCTTTTACTCCTCCGGTACTCACTTTTTGAGTTACTGTTTTTCCTTGTGGATTAATTAGCTCGAAAACAACAGGATGATTATCGGGCAATAGATTCTCTGCATCTTCCAATACAAAAGTTAAATACAAATTATCTCCGGGACGCCACACACCACGCTCACCATACAAGTATCCTTTAATTCCCTTTTGAACTACTTGTCCGCCAACATCAAAATTACTCAGCGAAAGCGATGAACCATCATCCAAACGCAAATAACCACGCTGATTTCCTTTTTTAGCTACCAAAAGAAATGGAGTTCTATCCAATTGCACTTTAGCCAAACCATCATTACCAGTTTTGCCTCTGGCCATTAATTGATTTTGATAGTTAAACACTTCCAACTCTACAGAAGATTCAGGTTCTGCAGTAAGCAAATTCGAAATAGCAAATGTGATTGATTTATCATTTCCTCCCTTGGCAATAATCCCCAAATCGGAAGCAAATATATTTCGACTCACAAAACGTTCTCCATTATAATATGATACATGACATGGATTATCCTCTTCTCTCCAAGTATATCCGGCAGGATAATTATACGGCTCATACCATCCTGGTTGATCCCAATCTTTCATTTCCTTTTCCAACTGCTGTTCTGCAATCAAATCCTCCATCTTACTAAGCTGATTTTCAGATTCCTCTTCTGATCCACATGCATACATTGCATATTCTTTCCTAAATCGCAATTCAAGTTTATATATCGACCCAGGCTTCACATCAATGTAATTCGCAATATCCAAAGTATAGGCATTCCATTTCCTCAAATCAACAGCTCTATCAATACCTAAATCGATCTTCTTTTGCAAAATTAAACGAGCAACTCTTCTTATATTATCCGAATCGCTCATTCTATTATCCTGCAAAAACTGAAGTACATTGTTCTCGAATATTTCTACAACTCTTAAATCAACAGCTTTTAAACTAACCGCCTCAAATGGCAGTATCAATCCTTGCGATGAAGGGGAAATAACACCCTTTCCAATTAATCGAACAGCTGGCTTAATATCTTCAAAAGTCAGTTCCATTTTTTTGCTTTTCGTTAAAGCATAATCCATGGCATTTCTAATTCCTTCCTCGAAACTAACTATTTTAGTTCCAGACAAACGATAACTAGGAAAAACCCTAACCTCATTGCCATCCACAATAAATTTTAATGAAGCAACTCCTTCAATACGAATTAATCCATCCAACTTCTGATCTTTTTTTAATGGATCGGAAAAACGAATCGATACATATTGTTCTGGTTGTTGTATCACATTAGCACTCATCACCTTAAAAACATTCAAGGCTGGAATTTCAACTTCTTTATGTCCTTTTTCGTCTACACCAATTGAAGAACCATTCCATTCCAGATTCAATTCTCCTTTATCGTCTTCACGTTTTAAGCTATCTACTACAAAATGATGTTGTTTTCCATCCGCCGAATGCATCCATTCTATGTTTTTTTTCTGAGAATTTAATGTGGCAATTAAAACAGATTCTATTTCATCATCAAAAATTACATCGGCAGTAGTGATGTATCCTTTGTATTTCTGATAAAGCATATCCGTTTTATCGTAAGATTGCAATCCTTCACCGGTAAATGCAAATGCCTGCTTAATGGTTTGAAAATTGAATTTCAGATCAGCAAATTCCGATGGCACCTCCATCAATTTTGACAATTTTACATTTACCTTATATTGTGTACCCGATTTCATTCGAGATTCTGGTCTAAACTCGAAGCAACGAGGATCTTTCCAATATGCTTTCCCTTTTACCGAAGGAGTAATGCTTACAATACCCTCTTCTAATTCCTGACCCGATTCAATCTTTTGATCGTAATCATTTACCAAGCGAATTTGAATCACAGATTCTGCAGATACAACACCGGAAGTAAAAGCTGAAATATATTGCCCAAAACCAGGATCAACTTTCTGTTTTACACTCTTTTTGTCTTTACAGGAAAACATCGCAGGAATCAATATCGCCAGCGAAATCAGGAGGTAGAAATTTTTTCTCATTTTGTGTAATGTGCGGATTAATTAAGTCAGCATAATATTAAGGATAAGAATTGATTTATCAAAACCCATAAGCAATCATAATCAATGATTCTTTTGCCATTTCCCGAATAAAAAAAGCCGAAAAGGATATCCTTTTCGGCTTTACATATATTATAGTGTAATTTCTATTCCGCTTTATTCTGTGGTCTTCTTCTTGAGGTAGAATTACCGCGACGCCAATCATTACTTCCCGATTTTGATGATTTCGAAGAATTCGAAGATGTCCTCGAAGAGTTTGATGATCTGGATGAAGTTGATGGTTTTGAAGATTTAGATGATCTAGGCTGTTGTCTTCTTCTATCAGGTTTCACCTCCTCAACGGCATTGTCCTCTACTCCACCTGGAAGAAATGGATGTTCCTTAACCACATCAATATCTTGCTTAATTAACTTCTGAATATCCTTCAAATAAGGCTTCTCTTCAGTATCACAAAATGAAATGGCATTACCACTAGCACTAGCACGACCAGTACGTCCGATACGATGAACATAGGTTTCAGGAATATTTGGCAAATCGTAATTTACTACTAAAGCCAATTCTGACACATCAATTCCTCTTGCCGCAATATCTGTTGCAACAAGTACTTTTGTACTGCCACTTTTAAAATTACTTAAAGCAAGTTGTCTCGCATTCTGAGATTTATTCCCGTGAATTGCTTCGGCCTGAACACCTGCTTTATTTAATCCCTTGACCACCTTATCTGCACCATGTTTTGTTCTCGTAAATACCAATGTAGACTCTACGTCTTCGGTTTTTAAAAGAAAAACAAGCAATTTTGGTTTTGCTTTTTTACTTACATAGTAAAGAGATTGGCCAACCTTCTCAGCAGTAGTTTGCTCTGGTCGTATAGTTACTTTATCAGGATTACCTAAAATTTTACCAGCCAAACTTACAATATTTGGAGGCATAGTAGCTGAAAAGAACAAAGATTGTCTGCGCTTAGGCAACATCTCAATGATCTTACGAATGTCGTGGATAAATCCCATATCGAGCATTTGATCTGCTTCATCCAATACGAAATATTTAACATCTCTTAATGAAACATATCCTTGTCCTATCAAATCCAATAACCTTCCCGGAGTAGCAATCAAAACATCAACGCCTGCATTTAATGCCTTGGTTTGAGCTCCCTGCTTTACTCCTCCAAATATTACTGTATTTTGAATTCCTGTAAACTTTCCATATTCTGAAAAACTATCCTTGATCTGAATAGCCAATTCGCGTGTTGGTGTTACTACAAGCGCTTTTATTCTACGACGACCTCTTTCCGGTGTTGCATCATTATAAATGTGCTGTAAAATTGGAATAGCAAACGCTGCAGTCTTACCTGTTCCTGTCTGTGCACAACCTAATAAATCTCTTTTTCGAAGTAAAATTGGTATTGATTTCTCCTGAATTGGAGTGGGATGTGTATAACCTTTAGCCCCAATCGCTTTAAGAATGGGTTCTATAATCTCTAATTTGTCAAATGTCATAAATGTTCTTAAAATTGAGCGGCAAAGGTAGTCTAATAGTTTGGATTAACAGCACAAAGAGTAAAATACCTGATTATCAACTAAATTAAACATCGGCTATTCGTTAACTTTTAACTAAAATTAAATCCGATTAACACTCCAAAACATTACATTTTTAACATCTTAAGTTAAGTTACTTTTATATTATTCGTTAGATTTACACCAATAAACAAGGGATTCAAACAAATAATTTAAAAGCGACGATCCCAGCTCGAATTAAAAATTAATTTTCTCAGGCAACCATTCTATATGTATTTGCATTAATAAGCTTGTAGGAAACATTTACTCTCAATTTGGCTTGTGAAGAAATTAATTAAAGCTCTTAAAAATAAAAACCCAAAAGCTCAGGAACAGCTATTCAAGAAATATGCTGATTATCTGTATCGAATATGCTATCGGTATTTAAAAAACAGAGACCTATGCCAAGATGTACTGACCCAAAGCTTTTTGAATATTTTTCAAAGCATTGAAAAAACGGATATCCAAGAAGAGCATGTTCTTAAGGCCTGGATGAAAAAGATAACGATTAATCAATCGCTAATGGAAATTAGAAAAAACATTCACTTCTCGAACACGCTGGAATTGATTGAAGATATTGAGGAATCGGAACTAACAAGTGATGAGAAATTACTGGAAGATGACCTAATACAAATGGTGCTGAATCTACCTGATGGTTACCGCACTGTTTTTAGTCTGTTCGCAATTGAAGGCTACAAACATGAAGAGATCGCACAAAAACTAAACATCTCAATTGGAACATCGAAATCGCAATTGAGTAAGGCTAGAAAGTTATTAAAGGAAATGATTACAAAAACAGAGGTGAGATATGAAGCAGTCCGTTGAGAAACAAATAAAAAATGCATTCGATTCTTGGGATAATGAAGAAAATATCGTTGGTTTCGATAAGACAACTGTGTGGAATTCTATGCAAACACCTAAAAAAAACAAGGTGTTTATTATTACCTGGTTTCGAGTTGCTTCTATTGCAATTATCTTACTTTTATTAGGAGCTTGGGGCCATTCTTACCGAGTAAACCAATGTTTACAAATGAGCCAAAATCAATTAAGAATTGAATTAAATCAGACCAAAGCTCAAAAATATCAAGTACCACAAAAAGAAGTTGAGACAAAGATCATTTACAAAACACAAATCAAAACCGTTGAATCGGAACAAGCGAAAACAGCCCTAACAAATTTAGCATCAAAATTGGAAAGAATTGCATCCGAAAACGAAGCGTTAAAACAACAATTAAGAGAGCAAAAATTGGCCAACAATTCGTTAAACGACAGCATTAACACCCTGACTAACAATTTAGACGAAACAAATAACTGGTATACCCAACAATTGGAAAATATTGAAAGTAAAAATAAATCTCAAGGACTGTCGATTGATATTAATCAAGCTGCTTTACTGACTTTATCTATAAACAAATCAAAAGTTAAAAGCACAACTAATAATCCAAATAAGAGATTTAAAATCACATTTAAAAATAGCTCACGTGAGTCTGAAACATCGGCGCCATTGTTTAAAGACCTCACGATGAAATAATCATGAACTCGGTTCATTCACTTATTAAAAGAAAACACATGACAAATAAAATAATACTACTTAGCGGACTTCTTTTTCTCTTTTCGGTAAAAGCCATTGCTGGCAATGAAACTAAATTTCATTCAGATACCATTTGCATACAAATGCCCAATGGAACCACTATTGAGGGCAGAAGCACTTATGATGGCAAACATGATTTGGCAGGGAATCTTGAAATAAAAAATCTTTTAAATGATTTCCTTACACGCTGGGCTGTTTTAAACATTACAGAACTAGAACCTAACAAATCAATTCTTATTAAATGTTCTACAATAAAGGAGTATGATAAGGATATCCAAAACACAATCACAATAGAAGAGATCGCATCAACTAGGAGCATAACTTTTCCTACAGATACGGCTATTGCTTTGGTAATAACAGGCAATAACAAGGTAGAATTAAACTCGAAAGTTGCCATTTACTTTAACACGATAAAGCAATTAGATGAACTTAAAAAATATGACTTCTCGCAAATTCTAAAAAATACAGACCAACAATTAAAAAAGAAAAATGATTGGTACCTTAAAGCTTCTCCATTTGTTGCTTGGGTAAAAATAAACGAAGACAATTCCGCAAAACTGCTTCACCAAATAAATACGATGGCAACTACAAACGACCAAATTATTCTTACTGCAGGCACTTCTCTTGAAAATATTAAAGGAAATTGGAATGGTAGTTTTTATACCCGTATGACAGTACAACTAGGAAACAAGAACTTAGCCACACAGGCTTTTTCTCTAGGCTACGAATGGATGTACGATTTCTCATCAGGTAAAGAAAACATCAATCATTGGGTAGATTTGGGATATCAACGTAATTTTTCTAAAAATCCGAATAAAGGAGAGTGGTACGGATTAAATTTAGGATATTTAGCTAAACAAAATGGAGATTTATTTGAAAAAGACTCTTTTCGCTTGGGTATAGAAAAGAAAGTAACCGAAAATATAAGTATTGTTCCACAAATCTATTTTAACGATTTTTTCAAGAATCCTTATCCTGGTTTTAAAATCAAGATTCACTTATAATTGATCCTAATTTAGAATATAAAAATCCCCCATGAGTAGAATAACTCAAGGGGGATTTCTTATTTATTTTCAGTTCTATTTCTTTGAAGAATCGGATGACGGAGAAGCTTTCTTTTTAATCTTCGTCAATTCCATTTTTCGGATTCTTGCTCGAATTGCACCTTTGGTACGTTTTAATTTAATGGTCATTTCACCAACAGCAACACCATCGAAAAACAAGTTAATCAATTCATCATCATCCTTTCTTGACCAAGGATTGTAGGCTAATTTATTCTCTTTTTTGATTTTCTTGATGGCATCGAAATCGTCTTGGTCCATGTCTCTAAATTATTTGATGTTATTATTTTCGTTACAAAGGTAGTGAGAAGAATTCATTTCAAATAAAAAGAGCCTTTGAATGACGAGAAATCATTCAAAGGCTCTCGATTTATGAGTGTATTATTTTAAAATTACTTCTTCTGAAGCATTTTCAATAACATTTCAGCTACAAGTGCTGATGACGCTGGATTCTGCCCTGTAATTAAATTACCATCTTCAACCGCATAAGCAGCCCAAGTAGCACCACGGCTATAAATACCACCTTTTTCTTTTAGCATGTCTTCTACCAAGAAAGGAACCACATTAGTCAACTGCACAGCTTCCTCTTCTTCATTGGTAAAGCCAGTCACTTTTTTGCCTTTTACCAAAAATTCACCTTTAGCATTTTTCACGTGCTGCAAGGCTGCAGGAGCATGACAAACAAAAGCGATTGGTTTCTTAGCCGCATCAAAATCTTGAATCAATTTAGCCGAAGTAGCATCCTCTGCCAAATCCCAAAGAGGACCATGTCCACCAGGATAAAATACCGCATCGTAATCTTCAAAATTAACATCAGCAAGAACTAAAGTCTCTGAAATTTTTTTCTGAACTGCCGCATCTTCGTTAAAACGCTTTGTATCTTCGGTTGCATTCTGTGGTAAATTCGAAGTTGGATCAACTGGTGCAGCACCTCCTTTTGGTGTTGCGATCGTAACATCAACTCCTTGATCTACTAATGTGTAATATGGATTGGCAAATTCCTCTACCCAAAATCCTGTTTTGTGTCCTGTATCTCCCATTTGAGAATGAGAGGTTAACACGAATAATATTTTTAAAGCACCTGTTGTTAAAGTCATATCTATTAAAATTTAATTTATTATTACTATTTATTTTTCTAAAGATTCTTATAACCTTGCGATTGACTATATGAACACCTCCATTAACTTTTTTTCTTTTTCGCTCAAGCCGCTAGGCTCAAACTTTTTTCTTAGATAAAAAAGCATGCAAAAAATCAAGTCAGCCTGATCCTTAATTTGCACTCTGATTTGTTATTCGGAACACGCCTTATGGCAGGCTGAAATAGCCCGTTCAATTTATTCTCGAGTCAATACTAATGACCTTAAAAGAACATTTTATAATTGCACAATCATTTTCCCTTTGTTCTTTCCTTCGAAAAGATCAATAAAAGCTTGAGGAACATTTTCAAAACCATTCACAATTGTTTCTGTTGATGTTATTTTTCCTTCCTGTAACCATTTTGCCAACTGAGGAATAGCTTCCCCAAATCGCTCCTTGTAATTAAAGATAATGAATCCTTGCATCAGCACCGAATTTTTAATTAGTAATGGTTGTACTCTTGGTCCCATAGGTACGCTGGTTGCATTGTACATCGATATTGCACCACAAACAATGATTCGTGCAAAACGATTCACGTTCATCATTACCCCGTCAGAGATTTCACCACCTACATTGTCGAAATAAACATCTACTCCATTCGGACAAGCCTCTGCAATTGCCTGAGTCATGCTTACGGCAGTATTGTAATTGATCGCTTCATCGAAACCAAGTTCAGACACCAATTGTTCTACTTTTTCGTCGCTACCGGCTATACCAACCACACGACAGCCCATTACTTTTGCAATTTGGCCCACAATGCTTCCAACGGCTCCTGCTGCTCCTGAAACTACAACGGTCTCTCCCGCTTTAGGTTTCCCAATATCCAGCAACCCAAAATAAGCAGTTAAACCTGTCATTCCTAAAACGCCCAAGTAAGAAGATAATGGCGCTTTCGTCGGATCTACTTTTAGAAGTCCTTCCCCTTTAGATACCTGAATTTCTTTCCATTCCAACATGCCTGATATAAAATCACCTTTGCTAAAACCGGCCAATTTTGATTCAATTACTTCGGCAATCATGCCCGAACTCATTACTTTATTCAACTCGAATGGTTCGATATACGATTTGCCTTCCATCATTCTTCCTCGTAAGTAAGGATCAACAGAAATATGTGTTGCTTTTAAAAGCATTTCTCCATCCGAAATCTGTACTTGTTCTTCTGTAACAAATTTAAAATCGGATAATTTTGGTACGCCTACTGGTCTGCTATTTAATTGTATTGATTTCATATGTAATTTTCTTTATTTTATTAATGAATGTTCATTCTCTTTCGATGATAAAAAAAGGCCTTATCCGTTCTTACAGATAAGCTCCTATTTCCTGTATTTTGTCTGATTCAATGATTTGATAATCTGGCTTTGCCTGAGCTAAAGCGTGTAATGCATTCGCAATTGTATCGGCCTCAATTGCACGATATTTCTTCCATCCTCCAAATAAAAAAGGATTTACTATTTTCATAATAATGGCTCCAACTCCCTCGCCCAATCTATTTTCTTCTCGTTTCCCTTTAATCAGCGAAGGTCTTAAAATATAAGTATTTGCAATCTTCTGATTCAACACAAGCTTCTCCATCTCGCCTTTCGTTTTATTGTAGAAAACTTTGCTCTTGGCATTTGCCCCTAAGGCCGAAATCACCAAAAAAGTTTCTATTTTATTCTCTTTACACAATTTAGCTGCTGTTGCAGGAATGCCAAAATCGATCTTCCTGTAGTCTGCCTTATCTTTTGTTTGTTTAGCGGTAGTTCCAATGCAACAGTAAACCTCATTTGCAGTAAAATCCTTTTTAAAACCTTCCAACTTTAAAAGATCTCCAACATACTCCTTTAATTTTGGATGAACTAACTGTAAGCTTCTTCGAGTAAATATCTTAACTATTTCGTAGGATTCATCCTCCAAAAGTCGATTCAACAAAAGTTTACCTGTTAAACCACTTGCTCCCAAAATAATTGCAGTTTTTCCCATTATTAAATTTTTAT
>JBFFMG010000040.1:0-16704 GCA_041554215.1 Labilibaculum sp. | reverse complement strand
TCCCTTGAATAGCAGTTGCCCCAATATTTATAGGTTTCCAAACACTTCCAACCGGCTGCCATGCAATTAGTTCGTCATTTAAGGCTTTGTACATGTTCAAATCAACAGTAATATCTCCATTTAATGCCTTTTGAGATAACATCACTAATCCCAATTCGTAATTCCATCCTTTTTCAGATTTTAAATCCACGTTTCCTGAATGAATCCAGTAACGATCATTAAAGGTTGGTCTTCTGTAATGAGTTGAAGCTTTACCTCTAACATCAATAATATTAGGAAGAAGGTGAATTAATGAACTGAATGAAAACATTTCAGGAGGATTCACCTCAGAATTCCATTCTTTCCCATAGGTAAAAATAAATGTTCCGAATAAAGGAGTATACTTCGTTGCAAAAGTTAAGCGTGATTCATTTTCAATAATATCACCCTCATAATTATTGGTGATTCCTTTCAACCATGAGTATTTGCCATTTACATCAACACTCCACTTATCCGATAAATAATATCTCAAGTTGGCATCATTTAACCAACGTTTCGATTCTATCTCTGAAAATATTTTATATCCTGTATTCGCAGCACTGCCTCTATCGGTATACTTCAAATAATCTGATAAATAAGCTGTTTTTGCCTCCAAACGAAATTTACCAATTAATTTTTTCCATCCCACATAAGCTTTAAAAGATGAATCTCTTTGTTTTTGATAGCTGGTTGGAGCTCCATATCCCATTAATCCACCAATATTCTTTTCTTTAACCTGATACCAAACACCTGCATCTACGTAATGTTCGTTTAATTTCAAATGAAAATCTTGAATTGTACCAAACGCTCTATTCTCATTATTATTTAATCGCTCTTTGGGATTATTACGTTCATGAAAATCTGTATAGGTAAAATCATTCTTTCCATAATGAAAAAAAGTTTGACCTGAATAAGAAATCCACTTATTGGAATATTTACCAAAGAGTTTTGTTTTTGTATTTGAAAAGCTTCCCACTTCAGAATTCAATCCTATTTCCGACTTCTTCTTCCAATTGGGCGTATTTGACAATTCGATAGCACCACCTAAGGTTCCTGAGCCATATAAAGATCCGACTGCTCCATAAACTACCTGAACTTCGTCAAAAGAACCAGCATTTATCAACGATAAATCGGCAGAACCTGTTGTTAAGGAATTAACCGGTATCCCATTCCAATTAACAGATGTGTGTGTTCCTGATGCCCCGCGTATTCCTGCAGTAGCAAGAGCCCCAAACGCACCACTTGAAGAGATGTTTACCAAGGATGTTTTCTGAAGAAGGCTCGACAAATCTTTTCCATCGTATCTTTGAATAAGAATAGAATCAATCTGCACAGTTTTTTCGGTGGAAGAGAAATGTTGAAGTCTTGGCGCAACAATATCAATCGATTCAATTTGAATCGTATCAACACCCACGGTTTGCGACCAAACACCAAAACTCAAAAAGCTTACAATTACTGTAAATAAAAATTTCAACTTCATCTTATACTATCTGATAAAGAAGAAAATACAAGGATGAACAAAAGAAATATATAATATCTATCGTCTTCCAAACACCTTCTCCGAATGTTTTGAAAAATAAGTTTGCATTGGCAGGTCTTCTGACTTACTCAACTTTTTCGGCCTTCCCATTCCTAATGATTTGGAACAGTGGCATTGTGGTGAAAAAGCTTTTTTCTGAGCTTACAGCTACGGGAACAGCTCCGGATTCTCACCGGATTCCCTTTTCATCTCTATCTGATTAATTCAGATATATGAGAACCAATTGCATTGCAAATGTATAATAAAAAATCAAAATGAGACTTAGGAATCTCTTATTTATAAAATATTATAAAACACATTGCAAATCAACCACTAATAACCGGTAAACAATAAAAAAAAGAACATCCCAAAACTGGAACATCCCTTTTAAACTGAATAAAAATTGTTTTTAGAATCGATAAGCAAATTTGGCTGTTATCGATCGACCATACATATTATAACCATCTTTTTCGGTGTAATTTTCACCAAGCAAATTTGACAATATTAGTCCCAAAATATATCTATTTTTTAAAAAGTATGCTTTGTAAGGAAATAAACGCCATTTTTTTTTCTGATAATGTGCCATGTAAGCTTACATAGATCATTTTATTATTGGAAAACAATGCGTGTAAGCTTACAAGTTATTCTTTAGAATTTATAACCGAACTTAGCAGTTATTGCTCTACCCGGCATATTGTATCCATCTTTTTCGGTATAGTTTTCATCGAACAAGTTAGCCACAGTTAATCCAAGAGTATATTTTTCCTTGAATGTATAACTTGCAGAATAATCAAACACATAAGATACAGGATGACGCAACAATTCTTCGTTGATTAAATTGGGGCGAACCTCTTCATTATTAAACACGATTGCTTGCTTTGTAACAGTCGGCCAATTGGAGTAATCTGCCAAATACATATAATTATTTTCATATCGATGACCAATATACCTACCTGTTAATTGTGTCGAAAATCCTTTCAAATTATCGAATTCAACACCAAAAGAAGCTGTATTATCACGAACGTATCTCATTTCACCGGTTTGAGTTACACCAGTAGCGTCTTTGTAGGTCACATCTGCATCAATCATATGTGTATAGTTTAGGTAAACACGTAAAGAATAATCATATCCTTTTAGTGCTCCAAAATCGTAAGAAGCTAGAATTTCCAAACCATCCATTTCGGCACTTTGTGCGTTTACATAGGTTGTATTGTAATTAGGTAAAGTACTTCTGATGATTTTATCCTTGTGGTAGGTATTAAAATAGGTCACATCACATTTAATTCCTTTAGTATAGTTGTCATATCCAAAACCAAAATCGAAAGTGTTTGATTTCTCAGGATTAAGATCAGAATTACCTTCTGTGGTGCTCGTTCCACGAGTGTATTTACCTGCAACTTGATATGCTTTAGGAGCTAAAAAAGCATCTCCCCAACTAGCATGTGCGGATAATCCTTTTAGTAGTTCATATTTTGCACCAATATTTTTAGTGAATACCCAATAGTCCTCTTCACTCTTTTCATTTTCCAACAAATTATCTGCATCCAGTTTAAATTTTATATTGTCGCCTCGCCCCCCAAGCATAAAGTTCAATTTATCATTCAACAATTTAATTTGAGTCTGTGCATAAATTCCTGTGGCAATGTTTTTATAATCGGGTTGATAAGGAGCCTCTATCGCTCCTGAAGTATCAAAATTGACACTCTCATACCTCTCTGTTTTGTTATCCAAACCGAACGCCAAATTATGATTTCCAACCTGATAGGAATCATTCAATTGAAAACCGTAAGTTTTGTAAATACTCTCAAAATCACCATATCCATCGAAACCAACATCGTAAGTCTTATTTTCTTCATTCGAATAGAAAGGGGAGAATTTTATTTCATGTCCACTCAACTTACCGGTTAAATCGAAGCCTGTAGTAACACGTTCAATGTCTTTTTTGTCCATACCTTCGGAATGCCAAAAATTACCAGGCGTTTCGATATCCTTACCCTTATAATAACCACCATTTATATTTAAGTTCCAGTTTTCAGCCAATGTTATTCCCAAACGTGAATTTAGATTATAAGTCGTGAATTGTGAATTCTCCATTCGTTCACCATAAGTACTGGGATCTAATATCGATTTTGCATAGTCCTTATCATACAAATTATTGTCTCCTGTCTTATAATCCTTCGCTTGATTGTTGTAAGAAAATCCCAAATCGAAATCCAAAACTTTAGATAAAGATCCGCCTAAAGCCAAATTAAGTTTAGAGGTTCGAAAACTTCCGTACTCCATTGCAAGCCGACCGCTTGTTTCACCAGAGCTATTCTTGGTAACAATATTAATAACACCCGCCATAGCAGCAGATCCGTATTGTGCCGAAAAAGGTCCTTTCAAAATTTCGACTCTCTCTACATTTTGCAAATCGATACTTGCAATATTATCTGTCCCTGAAGGTTTTCCGTCGATTAGTATTACAGTATACTTTACACTTGGCGAAGGGGTAAATCCGCGCATACTTACAACAGCGGACACTCCTGGATACTGAAGAATATCTACCGATGCCGAACGTTTTAACAAACCTGCAACATCAATAGCCGGAGAAGCTTCGATCATGCGTTTAGTGATGATTTCAATCTTTTGAGGAAGGTCTTTTACCTTTGCATTCACACGTGATGCATTAATTTTAACCTCTGATAAATCGAGATGTTTCACAACCTTTGTTTCGTCGGTTGGATTAGGAATCTCATCAGCTTTTACTGCAGAATTCAATAATGACAGCAATGCAAAAGCCGTTAAAAATGTTCTTTTCATGTTTTTAAGAATAAATGAAAATTAATTTAACGAATGCAATGCAGACAGGGAGCTAAAAGAAAAGTTTGCAACAAGACATACCGGACCAGTTATGGCAGATCAATCCTTATATCAATGTTGATAAAGTTTTCGTTCACTTGCTCTTTTTCCCGAAAGCAATGACTTAAAATTGATTGCAAAGGCAGGTCTTCTGACTTGTTCTACTTTTTGAGGCCTTCCCATTCCGAAATTGGAACAGTGGCATAGGTCTTTCAAAAAGCTCTTTTTAGAACTTACAGCTACGGGTATAGTCTCGGATTCTCACCGAATTCCCTTTTCATTTTATTCCTGAATAATGAGGAATAAAATACCAAATGCGGAGCAAATGTATGTAAAATAATAATCTTGGGAATAACTTTTTTGGATTTTATTTGGTCGAATTTTGAGAGCCTCTAAAACTGAATAAGTTACTATAATTAAATTTGAAATTAATCTAATTTATTTCGAGAAAAGTCGTTTTCAAATGGAATAATAATTCCTCGATACTCTTACAACGCAGCACCTCCCCATTTCTATGAATCTCCCACTCCATAGTGTCTTCAAGCAACTTTACAGAACAATTCCCGGCTTCTTCACAAGTAACCTGATATCCTTCGCGCGATAGTGCTCTTTGTGTCCAGAAACCCATTACATCATTACCCAAAACCTGAATGATCTGTTTCTTTTGGTAATTCATAATAAAGTTGCCTGTTTTCCGATCGAAAATAAAAGACTTATTGTGAAAAGTCTCCTCGATACTTCCATTCAAAACCAAATCTTCAGGAGCACCAATTTTTATAGGTTTGCCTAACGACATTAACCAAATAACATCTGCTGCCTGTAGCGCAAGATCCAGCTCGTGAGTAGAAAGAAGTATGGCCTTATTAGTTTCGCGAGCCAAACGATGCAACAAGCGCATGATTTCAACTCGGTTTGGTAAATCTAAATGTGCCGTAGGTTCATCAAGCATGATTAGTGGCGTATCCTGCGCCAAAGCTTTGGCAATCATCACACGCTGCCGTTCTCCATCACTCAACTGATTGATAAAATGATCGGCATAATGCAACAATCCAACTTGCTCTAACGCCCATTTAATCTTATCATTATCTTCTTCCGACAAACGTCCCATCCATGAAGTATAGGGATGCCGACCTAAAGAAACGATATGGTAAACAGTCAAATTTCCTACATTAATTCTTTCGGTTAGAACAATACTTAACAATTGAGCAATCTCTTTAAAATTCCGATCTCGAATGGGAATTCCATCAACTAGGGTACATCCCGCCAAGGGCAATTGAATTCCAGCAATAGTTCTCATAAGGGTTGACTTTCCCGCTCCGTTTGGCCCTAAAAGACAAACCATTTCACCTCGCTTTATAGTTAGGTTGATATCAGAAAGTAAACACAATCGATCTTTTTTCCCTTGCTTATACCCAATAGAAAGATCCTGCGTTACCAGTATATTTTTTTGTATGTCTTTTATATCGCTCATAAATCCCAACCTAACCGGCAAAAGAAGCCTTCACATTTCTACTACGCATAATCACCCAAATTACAACTGGTCCACCAAATAAAGCGGTTACCGAATTAATTGGCAAGGTATTTTGATGTCCTGGAATTTGAGAAATAATATCACAGACAAGCATTATTGCAGCTCCTATTAATATTACTGCAGGCATTAATACTTTATGACTTGCCGTTCTGAAAATTGATCGGGCAATATGCGGTACCGCAACACCAACAAAAGCAATAGGGCCTGTAAATGCGGTTAATGTTCCGGCAATTAATGCAGTACTTATAATAACCGCAATTCTAGTTCTATTCACTGAAATACCTACGCCGCGAGCATAATTCTCTCCCAATAAAAGAGCATCCAATGGTTTTATCAAAAAAAATGCAATAATTAAACCGCAAAAAACGATTGGAGCCATTACTTGCATTTCATTCCATGTAACACCCGACAAGCTGCCAAAAGTCCATACTATAAAACTTTGTATTTGCTCTGGGTCACTAAAATATTGCAGAATATTTACGACAGCACCGGTAATGCTTCCAAACATGATTCCAATAATCAGCAATGAAACGCTATCGGATATACGGATGGATGCCAAGGCCACAAGCATGAATACTAATGATGCACCTGCAACGGCAGAAACCACCAATGCCCAGCTACCTAAAAAGGCCGAAATTGCGCCAAAAGCAACTGGCATTATAGCAGATGCCATTACCATTAAGGCAACCCCTAAACTGGCTCCGGAACTAATTCCCAAAACGTAAGGACCTGCCAATGGATTTCTAAAAAGAGTCTGCATCATTAAACCTGTTACCGACAAGCCAGCTCCAACAAAAATAGCAGTTAGCGCCTTGGGCAATCTAAAATTCAGAATAATATAATTCCATGAATTTTTTACATCAGTACCGGAAAGAATTGCGAATACTTTTTTAAAAGGAATATTTACACTTCCATAAATTAAATCCATCAGAAAAATTCCACCTATGAAAAATACCAGGATCCCAAATATGGCAGCAAACAAACCTCCATTTTTTTTAGATTGCATAATTGTCCTATTTCAGTTGCTGATAGTAATATAATTCATAGTTTGGCAATTTCTCGGGGTGCAGTATTTTAATAATGTCTTTAAAAACTACATCGGGTTGCATAATTCCCAACTCATACCAATCATTAGCACCACTCTCCTTTAATCGTTTGGTGTAACAGTAAACCTGAGCTTTTTTAAAGGATTGAAATAAGGCGTATCGCGCATCCAATGCTTTCATTTCTTCTAAAGTTCTGCATTGACCAGGTCCAAACCAAATATCAGCTTCGCTCTGTTTGTCGAAAACAACTTCGAAACTTAATGGCATACTACCACTTGTACTATCCGAAAACCAACAATAATCGGCTTTCCCATCCCTAAGAAACTGAGCTAAATAACTTTGTCCTCCAGGCATATACCAGGTTCCTTTAAAATTGTAACCTGAAAGAATACTTGGTTTACTTTCAACATGCTCCACCAACTTTTTCAATTCATTATATCTTTGCTCCAAGGCATTAAAGAGCTTTTCAGCCTCGGCTTCTTTATTAAAAAAGGTCGCAATAAATTTGGCCCATTCTGCACGTGCCAAAGGTGAAGTTTCCATCCACTCAATATTATAGGCTACAGGCAAACCTGCATTCATTAGCTTAGTTTCCTTATCGGTGATTTTCATAAAACCAGCTACCATTACCAATTCAGGATCCAACTCAACAATTTTCTCAAAATTCAATGTTTCTGCATGTCCAACAGCCTGAATAGTGCCTTCCTGTGCTTTTTTATTCAATTCCTCATCGTAAATACGGTCGCGTAAAGAAACAGCAACAATTCTGTCCTGTACATTTAGGAATTTTAAAATCCCAATTTGTGTACTCGAAAGTGCGGCAATACTTTTAATAGGAACTTCCACAAGCATACCATCTTCAGGAACCTGAATATTCGTGTTTTCTCCACGATTTTTCAAATAGTATTTTTGGAATATTTTGTTTTCGTTCCAAGGATCCCAAACAATTAATTCCTTTAAGCCATTATTAAGAATCTTTATTTCGAAACCTTTGGCATATTTTAATTTTGTAGGATAATAAAAGGCTAGATCTTGTGAAGAATTCGGAGTTGAATTATTCGTTTCCTTTTTTTGATGACCAGATTGACAAGAAACATTACCTAAGAATAGAAATAGGATTAATGCCCAGCAGATTGATTTTACTAAATTCATTTTCTTCCACAATAATTGTGGGGATAGCAGTCGAGAAAATACAATTATTCTAATTATACCTTCGTTACTCAGTTCCCCGAAGTTACGAAACAGTTCAATATATTAGGCAGGTCTTCTGGCTTACCCATTCTAACGCCTTCCCATGCAAAACTACATTCACATAGTGGCTTTTTTGTTAGAACTTATCAATGATTTAATCATTGAGGGCTTACAGCTGCGGGGACAGCTCCGGTATTACACCGGATTCCCATTTTAATTCTCGAAAGGTGAGAAACCCAATTGTGCAAATCTATGGATTATTTTGGAAAAAGAAGATATTTTAAAATAGCAATGTGAAAATTAGACGGCCTTTGTTGTGTTTATCTACATTACAAAGAACACGCCATGGCACAGCCCCTCCAAAATACATTCAATTGAATAACGGACACGCCATGGCGAATCCCTACCGTAATGCATTCATCTGGATATCCAATTTTTCTGAATATTCGTGAATATCTTTTGTAATAAATTCGTGTATTACATTTTCGGGCTTAATCTCCTGAATGATTTCCCTAACCCTACTGGATTGAAATGGCAGATGCTGATCGATTTTAAGGACATGATTACGGGCTGCAGAATATTTATCGGAGTGACTCAAATCAGTCCATCCATTTGGCAAACCATTCATTACTTGTTTTAACTGATATTCTCCTGACAGACTCATATTCAAATGCAGACTCTTTATTTTATCTTGAATATCCTTCGACAATCGGGATATCCGATCCAGAACAAAATCAATTGCCTCATCTTCATCTCTTAGGGAAATGTTAGTATTCATTAAATGTCCTGTATCCAAAAGAAGATTCCAATTCGAAAAATCCAAGCGCGAAGCGAAATCATCGGCCTCGGCCGGAAACAAAAAATCAAGACCTGGCCACCATAAATTTTCAATAGCCAAGGTAACAGGAGGTTCACCATCCCCAAACTCCTGAGCGGCTCGGTTCAGCATTTCCGAAAAACTGGATAACACTTCGGTACTTTTATAAGTAAAATCGCGGGTAAAAGAATGCTCCAGTTCTAAATGTGCAGCGTGCAAAACGGCATGTGCCGGATTAAAATGTGCCGCATGCTCCCACAGTTGTTTTTGAGAGTTAACCATATCAACAGCATTTTTACCTCCACAACAAAACTTTAAGTCCTTTGCTGTCATCTCTGGAAAATAGTACTTCGCAGCCTCCTCTCCATTGCGCCAAACATCTAACCAAGTCACCCAAAATGGCAGGTGAACACTCTTTACTATATTTTTTGGAATTTCGTTAGATGGAACATCATGTCCCAATAATAGTTCTACTCCATCTATATTCTTTTCGGTAATATATTCTTCCAATCCTTTCCACCCGTTCTCAAATCGTTCCAAATCTGGCTTATAAACAGAGAAGTCCATTAAATTTTTATAATTCATTCTTTATTAGATGTGAGATATGAGAACATAGATGAATTGCAAGTCCTAAACTAAAGGGTAAAGTTTCTGTTTTACTTTCGAATCCAAAATTAGACTTTAGTATTGATTTTCAAGAATGATTTAAGATGTTTTTCGTTCACTTTTTTACTCTTGCGATGAAAAAATGACGTTTTGGCCTTTTTTCGCAAAATTCGAAAACGTTATCATAAAATTATTTTTGGGCATTTCAGGTTAATAATGATAAAATTCTTTATTAAATCCATGTAACGCAAACAATTTCGGGAGCTTTCGCAACCGTTTTAAGTTGTTTTTTTTGTTATTTCTTCAATTTCAAGACTTATTATTTAGATCATTTCTATGATTTATTTTTAGATTTACAATGTCAGCCAATAACAAATAACCGATGGTTGATTTTAACAAATTTTTAATCATTTAATTTAACAAAGATGAAAACAAAAAACACATTTAAAGGATTGGTATTGGGAGCAATACTATTCTTAGGCGCAAGTTCAGCATTTGCAACTGGAAACATTCGAATTAACTCTTATTTGGATACCGATTTATCAATTGTATCTATAATCAATCCATCTGAATCATTTCTTAAAATGAAGATTTACGATGAAGCTGGAAACTTGTATTATTCAAATAAAATAAGTGGTGAGACTACTGCTCAAAAATTGTTTGATTTCTCATATCTTGAAGATGGAACCTACAAAATTGTTTTGACCGGTAATGGAGATAAATTAGAAAAAACCTTTCAAGTTGCAAACAACAAACTGGTAAGTGAATCAGTAGCTAAATTTGCTGAAAAAACTCTTTTCAGAGCTGAAAACAACAGTTTGTTCGTAACTTACCTATCATTTAAAAATACAATTTTCGACATCTCTATTAATGATGATTTAGGAAATGAAATATTTAAAGGCTCTTATGCATCTGAACCAACTTTCTCTAAAAAATTCAATGTGGAAGCATTGCCAAAAGGAGATTATAAAGTTCGTTTAGTGTCGGATAAAAAAGAGTTTAATTATGCCTTCAGAAAGTAGTGATCAGTGTGGTTCAAGTGACCAAATGATTCTAAAGAATCATTCCAATATAATAAGTGTAAGCCTTGAGAAATCAGACCTACACTTATTTTTTTGTCTTAGTTAAAGCAAAAACACCTCCTGACGGAGGCGTTCAAACATTCAAATAAAGCATCAATTATTCAATCCCTTCCTCTTAAAAAGCTGCTTCTTCCTTTTTATTTGGAACTTCATTACTAACAGGAGTCTTACCAACAGGAACTACCGTAGTTCTCTTCTTTTTCATTTCTACTTTTGTATTCACTTTACGTACTTTGTGAAGTAAGTAGCTAAACATATACTCTTCGGCCTTTGCTTCATTTTCTTTCATAAGCATTTTTCCCGTTTTCGAAATATCGCTCAACTGCTTCCACAAATAATCAAATTCTGCATTATTATCAACAACAAGTTGTTTTCGTTCACTCGTTTTCTGCTCCTGCAACAAATTTAAATCGTAAACTTTTTGGGTCATTTCATCGATTTCAGCACCTAGCTTTTCTTTAAAGCCTTTCTCTTTTAATACTTCTAAATTTTTGGTGATATTTTGCTGAATCACTTTTACTTTGGAACAAAAGCCTTCAACATTTCTCAATCGGATCATTTTCTTAGCTTCTTTTACTCCAAAATCGGAAGCTTTAACAAGCATTATTTTATTTGCCCTTTGTGCATAAGCCGAAATCAAATCCAATTTGTGCAAAATTAAATCAAGACTTTCATACAAATCAGAAGTAATTTTTTTAATCTCTGCTGTTTGTGTTTTCGACTGAGTTAAATCGGCAACACGGTCGATTCTATTCCGTAAAGCAGCAACAAACTCATCATTAAATTCTGGTGAAAAGCTTGAGAACTTTTCACGATCACGCAAAAACATTTGCAATAGAATCTCTCCCACTACTGGTAGTTCTTCTTGTTTGAATTTATAATATAAACCCATGTGTAAATATTTAGTTTGATTAATACTATGTTGATTTTAAAATAATTTGTTCCAAAACACAACTCACAAACTCTCCAAGCACACTTTGCATCATTTTAAAGCCTAGCGCCAAAAACTAATAGCAGATCATCCAATTTTCAATAAACGATACAATAGTTTCACTCCCTTAACTTACATTCAAACTCCCTTGAGCTACATACGCACTCCCTCTTGCTACATTTCGATTCCCTTAAGCTACATTCACAATCCCTTTTGTTACATTTCGATTGCCACGACTTACAATCAGAATCCCTTAAGCAACATTTAAACTCCCTTTATCTACATTTCGATTCCCTTGAAAAACAGCAAGTATTATTGAGGCAAAATTATCATCCCCAAAGCATAAAATCCATTCTTTACTGAATGAAACGCCACTTAAAATAAGAAACTAAAAACACTCTACTCCTAAATCAACAAGCACTTCAAACAAAATAAAACATGAATTAAGCAACTAGCTCCAATATCTGTTATCAAAAGCATATCTAATTTAGTTTATTCCACCATATCCTTCAAATATTTTAACATCTTTTTTACACATAATAAATCGTTCAAAACTTTGATCATTTTTAATGGATTTAAAATGATAATTCTTACTAAAGTCCCATTTCACACTTTATAAAAAAGCAATCCACAATGCTTTTCATTCTTCTAATTGCCTGTAAAACAAGCTTATTGCAAATTAAGAATCTAAAAGTGACATTTCGCTTTGTTATGCAAATACAATAGTCTACTTTTGCATCCAATTTTACTAAAAACAGGGAGTAAATTCCTACCATGAAACTGATGAGATTACTACTATTTATAGCGACTATTCTGCTGTGCAGCTGCAATCAATTACCCGAACGAAATTTCGAATTCAATTACAAGGTAAGTCTGCCAGCCAATACAGCACAAAACATTAAAATTTGGATACCAATACCTACAACAAGCGAAGTACAAAGCATCAGTAATTTATCGATCAATACTGATTTAGAATACGAAATTAGAAAGGAACAAAAGCATGGCAACTCCTATTTATACACTTCAATTGAAGGTGGTCTTGCCAAATTAACTGATATTAACATCCACTTTACTGTGAACAGAAAACAAATGGGTAATGTTGAATTCGAAGGAGTAAACCTATCCAACTATCTTTGCTCAAACAGACTGGTGCCTGTAGGTGGCCGATTCGATTCTATTATCGCGGCAAATGCACTCACCTACAATGATATGAAAGCAGTTTACAATTTCGTTCTGAATGAAATGCATTATGGCAAACCCAAAGCAAATAATGACTCTGATAAATATTATACTAGTTTACCTGATGTAATTAAAAAGGGTGTCACCAAAGATAGCGTAGTATCTTTATATGAGAAAAGCAATACGTTTGGCGGAGAGTATACATTTGGAAATGGAAATTCCAACTATGCATGCGATATTTCGGTAGGTAACTGCACCGATTTCCATTCTTATTTTATGTCTTTATCGAGAAGTTTACATGTTCCTGCCCGTTTCCACATTGGATTCTCAATTCCAAATGGCAATGAAGGGATTATTGCCGGCTACCATTGCTGGGCTGATTTTCACAAAAACAATAACACATGGACTCCTGTGGATATCTCTGCTGCAGATATTGAAGCAGATAAAGCTGAATTTTATTTTGGAAATTTAAATGAAAATAGAGTTGAATTTACCAAAGGACGTGATCTTGAATTGGAAAATTACAACAATGGTTTGGTTAACTTTTTTATCTACCCCCTAGTAGAGGAAAATGGAAAAATAAGTACTAAATACATCAAAGAGTTTTCCTATAAAGAAATCTAGCATGACCAAGGCTTAAAAAGCTATTATAAAACATATTACAACTCAACAAAAACACTTGTTAGATTGAGTAAGAATAGATATATTCACTATCTTTATTGAGCCTTAAAAATCTTTCATTTTTACACAATACATACCACTATTAATTAATTATTATGAAAAAATTATTATTTGCTATTGCCATCTGCGGATTCGTATTTACTTCTTGTGGAAATAAAACTAAAGCTGCTGCTTCTGAAGAAAAAGCTTGTTGTTCTCAAGAAAAAACTGAAGCTAGTGCTGAGCTAGAAAAAGATTCTAGTAAATGTTGTTCAGCTAAAGCTGAGTGTACTAAAGATACTACTGCTACTGAAGAAGTTGTTGAAGAAGTTGCTGCTGAAGAAGCAAAATAAGAAATGTGCTCTACTTGCACTATAAAATATTGCAGGAAAACAGAATACAAACAAAGCAAAATTAGCCATAGAGATTTTCTCTGTGGCTTTTTTTATTGCAAGTAGGAATTACATTCTTCCAGCCAACAAAAGTTTATTGGAAAGACTTCTAAACCGGAGCATAAACAAGAAAGAAGCAACTCCTAAGCCGGCAGGTAAGCCCCACCAAATTCCAACTTCATTCATTCCAAAAACAAAAGCACACAAATATCCGGTAGGTAAAGAAACAAGAAAGTAGGCAATAAAAGTAAGTATGGTTGGAATGTTTACATCAGACATTCCTCTTAAAATTGCTCCAAATACGATTTGAAGTCCATCAAATATCTGGTAGAATACCATAATTACTAAAAACTGGGCTGTTAATTGAATGACTGCCAACTCGTTTGTAAACAAGCTTGGTAAAACATTTCGTAAAGAGACAAAAATAACACACATTACAAATACGGTGACCAATATCAGGTGAACAGCCGCCCAACCTGCACTTCTCATATCTGCAAATCGTTTCTCTCCCAGTAAAGATGAAATTCGAATGGTAGTACTTGCAGAAATTCCCTGATAAATCATGAAACTTACCGTTGAGATACTCAAAGCTACCTGGTGAGCAGCCAATCCTTCTACACTAATCCAACCCATCATTATTGTACTAAGCATGAATGCCGACGCCTCCATAACTAACTGTGATCCAATTGGCAAACCCAATTGCCAAATGCGCCAAAAATCTTTTAAACTATAAACCGATTTCTCAATCATTTCGCGATAAGGTTTAAAAGTTTCCCCTTTTCCAAAAAACCAAATAAAAGCAATTGCCATAAACCCACGGGCAATTAGAGTTCCGTAACCCGCGCCGTTCAATCCCATTGCCGGCAAACCCAATTTCCCATTAATTAATACATAGTTCGCAATTACATTTATTAAATTGGCAAGCAGCATGATATTCATAGCCACTTTAGTATTGGAAAGACCTTCTCCAAATTGTTTGTATCCCATAAAAATCATCATGGGCAATATACTAGCAGCCAAAATCCACAAATAATTTTTCGCATCAGCGATAATTTCCTCTGGTTGTCCCATAGCTCCCATAAACAAGCTAAGCAAAAGAATTGCTACAGTTAGCAGTATTCCCATAATTACCATTGCCAACATGCCATTTTTAAACCAAGATCCTACCTTCAATTTCTTAAAATCACCCCTTGCCTCGCCTACCAAAGGCGTAATTGAATATGAAAATCCGGTACCGAAAATAATCACCAACCAGAAAATAGTATTGGCAAAAGAAGCCGCAGCAAGTTCGTGCGTTCCCAAATGACCAATCATCATATTGTCAACCAAGCCAACAGTAATCTGTCCCAATTGTGCTAAAACCACCGGAAGTCCAAGTTTTATAATTGGAGTATAGTGAGGTAAATATGCCTGTAAGCAAAACGCTTTCGAAAATC
Organism: Labilibaculum sp.; assembly: GCA_041554215.1. Taxonomy (GTDB): domain Bacteria; phylum Bacteroidota; class Bacteroidia; order Bacteroidales; family Marinifilaceae; genus Labilibaculum. The sequence continues at coordinate 1,455 of JBFFMG010000040.1, read as the reverse complement.
TATTCATGCTAATTTGAATGTGAAACAAAAGTAAGTTGATTATTCCAATAGAGGAAAGGTCACCTGCCTTAGGGGCGACAAATGTAAACATCACAATTGAATGCTCCAATTCAATTTGTGTAAATACCATTTCCAATCAAACATTAAACTGATTTTGCGAATGATATCAGAATACCAACAATTAGTTGTTGGAAATCAACTATCGAACATCTATATTTGTTCCATACTTTTAGTAAAATGAGGAATTTAAAGAAACAAATTTTATGTCTGCTTATGTTGATACCAATGTTGGTATTGCTTGCGCATGATGTAATTCCTCACAATCATCATCTTCACAATACCAATTTAGATGAACATGTTTCAATTGCTCATGTACATCAGCATGTAGATTCCAATGCCTGCAATCATCACAATCATGCTGGAGCATCCTGGAATCATCAACACGAAACCAACAATGAATCTTGTTGCATTCTAACTCACAACCGAGTTCAGAAAGAAGTAAAATATCAAATTTACCTAAAGGCAGATGCAATTCAACTTGATTCGGGAAACACTGATAAAGTTCAAAAATTTAAGGTTCACAACTACAAGCTTATTCCGGAACCACTCCGGTTCTCCCCTCATAGAAGAGGTCCTCCAAACTCAAATTTAGTGTAGGCTTACTGATAATTACAGATTATCAGCATGTAGTACTTATATGGACAAAATTCACCAAGTCAAGCCGCCATACACCTACAAATAAGCAACATACAAAACTACGCAATTACAAGTCTGCAAAAAAATCAATATTATAATCACCCGTTTTGGTGTTGTAATGTGTCTTTGTATTGAATCGGAATGATCTCAAAACAGAATGCATTTTCGGATCCAAAGCATTTCTCAAAAATTAATCGAATGAAAAAGTTACTATTTATTTTGGCAATCAGTGGATTGGTATTCACATCTTGCGGTAATGCTGCAAAAAAAGCAAAAAGCGAATCCAAAACCGAAGACCACACTAATTGTGATCACGATCACGGCGATGGAACACATTCTCACGATGCAGATGCAAATCATCATCAGGAAGAATTTACAGTTGATTCTACAGCACATGAATCTCATGATGCAGAAGCTGAACACACCCATGATCACGAAGACGGACACGATCACCAACATTAGGAAAGGACAAAGTGAATCAGGGGAAATCCTCTGATTCACAATAAAATGATTTTTGAGAGATAATAAATAACACACAAATAAATGAGACACTATATCTGGATAGGCTTTTGCTTATCAATTCTATTAAGCGCCTGTCAACCTTCAGGAAATTCAAATACTGGTCACGGACACGATCATTCTGCTGAAGCAGAAGCTCACGAAGATCATTCCACCGAAAGTTTAACTTTATTCAACGATAAAACCGAGCTATTTGTAGAGTTCCCTACTTTAATGTTGGGACATACAAGTCAATTCTTA
>JBFFMG010000039.1:0-16727 GCA_041554215.1 Labilibaculum sp. | reverse complement strand
GGATAATTGGCTAACTTATGTTGCTTATGCAGCCGGATTTGGTATGGGCACCTATATTGGAATGCGAATTGAAGAGAAAATTGCAATGGGATATGAACTATTGCGAATTATTAGCCGTTCGGAAGTGGATGACTTGGTGCAGGTATTGCGCCAAAAGGGATATGCTGTTACCAGTGTAGCTGGTGAAGGGAAAAATGGTGCCGTTGGTATTGTTTTCCTAATTTTGAAAAGGAAAGTTACGCGGGAGGTAATTGCAATCGTAAAACAATATAATCCAAAAGCATATTATACTATAGAAGACATCCGATTTGTTGCTGAAACTAGCTATTTACAACCTAGCAAAACCGATGTGATCAAAAATTAGTAAATCTGATCTACCGAAGAACAGCTCATATTCAGGATATTGCAAAAACAGAACCTTAATTCGAGGCTACTTCGATAGCTATTCCCACTCGATAAATCTAGTGAAATAAAAACAAAAAAAAGCTGCAGATAACTCCACAGCTTTACAACATTTTTTAAACTAAATATAATCTGAGACAAAAGGACAATTCAAATATCGCTTTTCGATTCTACAATTAGATTTTGTTAGCATCAATTTAAAATTAACTTTTCATCAATTCCATTTCCAACAGTTTACCTAAATCTATTGATAGTAGAGTCTTTTTGGTATTACACGCTCATTTCAACACATTTTGAATGCAAGCAGAAAAAAGTACGTACTAAATTTGCCGTATATCAAATTAAGAAAAGACTCTAAGCAAAATTAAAACTCCTTGTGTCATTCTTCATCTTCTCTTTATAGTGAATCCCTCTTGATTATTTTAGATTTTCCTTTAGAAAATCAGTCATCATATTAAATAAATGTAAACGGGTTTGTCCACCATAAATGCCATGATTTCGGTTGGTGTATAAATGCATTTGGAATTTTTTATTCTGCTGAACCAATTCTTCGGCCAGCTCCAGAGTATTCTGCATGTGCACATTGTCATCAGAAGTACCATGTACCAGCAAGAATTTTCCTTTTAACTGATCCGCAAAGTAAATAGGAGCATACTCATCGTATCCTTTCTGATTTTCCTGCGGCGTGCGCAAGTATCTTTCCGAATAAACACTATCGTAATAACGATAGGTAGTTACCGGCGCAACAGCTATGCCTGCAGCAAATACATCTGCACCGCGAAACATGCACAAAGAAGACATTTGTCCACCAAAACTCCATCCATACACACCAATTTTATCAGCAGCAATAAAAGATTGTTTTGCCATGTACTTTCCTGTTTCGATTAAATCGATGGCTTCCAGATTCTGAATTTGCATGTAAGTGCATTTCTTGAATTTTTCTCCTCGACCACCCGTTCCCCTGTTATCGACACAAACCACAACGAATCCTTCTTGAGCCAAATAATCCGACCAATCGAAACTGTAGCGATCCAATACTTCCTGAGAGCCCGGACCACCATAAAAGGTTAATAAGGCAGGATATTCTTTGTTGCTATCGAAATCAACCGGTTTCATCATCCAGGCATTTAATTCAACTCCTTCGGAGGTTGTAAAACTGAAAAACTCCCGCTTTGGCAATTTGAATTCTTGTATTCTTTTCTGAAGGTCTTGGTTCTCTTCCAAGGTTCGAATCAATTTTCCTTTTGCATTGTGCAAAGTCACTAAAGTAGGTTGCTCATTACTCGAAAAGTAGTTGATGTAGTATTTAAATCCTTTGCTGAAATTTGCTGTATTGCTTCCCTTATCTGCGCTAAGCAAATTGGTTTTCTTTCCTTTGATATCTACCGCATAAATTTCGCGTTGCAAAGGTGACACGGCTGCCGCCTGATAGTAAAATAGTTTACTTGACTCATCGTAACCTAAAAATCGAGTCACTTCCCAATCGCCATTTGTTATTTGCCTAACCGGATTTCCTTTCATATCATACAAATAGATATGATTAAATCCTGATTTCTCACTAGTGAAAATGAAATGATTACCATCTTTCAAAAAGCTCAAATCATCGTTAACATCGATCCAAGCAGCATTCTTCTCTTCGTACAACAATTTAGATTTTCCGTTTTCGGCATCAGCCAACAACAGCTCATAATGATTCTGATGACGGTTCATTCTAACAATACTCAACACCTTCGGATCTTGTGTCCATTGCATTCTGGGAATATATTGGTCGATTTCTTCACCAATATCCATTATTTTTGTGACTTCCGATTGCAAATCGTACACATGAACACTCACAATTGAATTGTCCTCTCCTGCTTTTGGATATTTAAATGTGTAATTTTCGGGATACAATGCATTCTCTGTTTTCTCGGGATTTGTTCCTTTAAAAACTGTCATATTGAATTGTTTCACTCTGCTCTCATCGAAACGCATAAAAGCAATTCGCTTGCCATCTGGCGACCATTGGTAGGCCTGACTGAAAGAAAACTCTTCTTCATACACCCAATCGGGTGCTCCATTAATAATATGATTGTATTTTCCATCGAAGGTAATCTGAACCTCATTTTTCTTTTGTAGATCTTTTATGAAAAGGTTGTTATCTCTAAAAAAACAAATCTGATCGCCCGAAGGTGAGAAATCGGCCAATTGCTGTCTTTCGGTTGACAATGCCTCAAAAGTCTTTTTATCGCGGTCGTACACATAAAATTCTGCAGAATAGGAATGACGATAAATATTCTGACGATTACTCGCAATCAAAACTTTACGTTCATCAGAAGAAAATTGATAAGAATCTATTCTCTTGATTTTATCGATTCCTGTTTTGGCCAAATCAAAAATTGTCTCTTCGGCTTCACCTGTTGCATAAGAAAACTTTTCAATTCGAATTCCTTGTGTTAAAACGGTATAGGATTCCCCGCTATTCATGGAACGTAATCCGTAAACAGAATGAGCGCGAAAAGTGCCTTTATTTGTGATATCCTCAAGCGTAAAGTTTTTTTGGGCCTTCATAAAACTTAGACTTAACAAGGCAAATAAGAGTAGCGTTAGTTTTTTCATTGTTTGGTTACTGTTTGGTTATTGATTGTTGGTCTTCTTTACCTCACTCAATACTTTTTCTAAAAGAAACTGAGAAATAGCAATAAAAATAAGAATGGCAGGTATACCATTTTGGTTTTAATAACCTGCCATTCTCTATTGTTGTATTAAAATTCCTTGTGTTCGTTTCGCTGAATAATTTCGTTTTGTAAATCTTCACCCAAATCGTTAAAATAATCGCTGTAACCAGCTACGCGAACAATCAGATCTTTATAATTCTCGGGATGTTTCTGTGCATCTTTCAAAGTATCTACACTAACTACATTAAACTGTATGTGGTGCCCGTCCATTCGGAAATAGGAACGCACTAAATTCATCACCTGAGTAATTCCAGCCTCGTTATCCATAAACGAAGGACTAAACTTCTGGTTCAGCAGTGTTCCTCCTGTACGTAAATGATCAATTTTTGATGCTGATTTCACCACTGCTGTTGGCCCTTTGGTATCCGCTCCCTGAAAAGGAGAAATTCCTTCGGAAAGTGGTTTCCCAGCCAATCGACCATCGGCCGAAGCACCCATTATATTTCCAAAATACACATGACAAGTAGTTGGCAACATGTTAATTCTGAAAACACCGCCTTTTGAAGAAGGACGCCCATTTATTGCAGAATAGAATGTTTCAAATATTGCGATCGCCTCATTATCAGCATAATCATCGTCATTACCGTACTTTGGTGTGTTGTAAACCAAATTACTTCTCAGCTCGTCGTAATCTACAAAATCTTGATCCATAGCGTATTTCAGTTCTTCTAAGGAAATTTTCTTCTGATCGAAAACCTGATATTTTATGGCACTGAACATATCTGCTAAACTACCCAGCCCAACGCCCTGAACGTAACTGGTATTGTATCTGGCTCCTCCTGCATTGTAATCCTGTCCCTTCGAAATACAATCCTCTACCAAAACCGAAAGAAATGGCACTGGCAGATAATCAGCATACAATCGTTCAATCACGTTATTCCCTCGAATCTTAATATCCGCAAAGTAGTTTACCTGTTTTTGCCAAGCTGTAAACACATCTTCGTAAGAGGAAAAATCAGTAATCACACCTGTTTGCAAACCAATTTGTTTTTTTGTGCGCGGATCCAAACCATTGTTAAGCGTAATTTCCAATATCTTGGCGAGATTAAAATAACCACTTAGCGAGTAATTCTCCGTTCCAAAAGCTCCAGTTTCAACACAACCACTGCATCCGCCATTACGAGCATCTTCAATACTTTTCCCTTGTCTCAACATTTCCTGAACAACAGCATCGGTATTAAAAATGGAAGGCTGTCCAAAACCTGTTTTCAAAATTTTAAGGGTGCGCTTTATAAATCGATCAGGATTTTTCTTGCTCACCTGAACCATCGAACTCGGTTGCAACAACCTCATCTCTTCAATGACATCCAACAACACGTAAGACATATCGTTCACGGCATCGGAACCATCTTCTTTTACACCACCAATATTAATCAGGCAAAAATCGGTGTACGTATTACTTTCTTTGGCAGTAACACCCATTTTTGGTGGTGCCGGATGATTGTTAAACTTCACCCAAAAGGCCTGAAGCAATTCGTACATATCCTCTTTCGACAACTTCTCAGTTAATACTTCTTTCTCGTAAAAAGGCTGTAAATGCTGATCCAATCGTCCAGGATTAAAAGAATCCCAAGGGTTTAATTCTGTAATAACTCCTAAATGAATGAACCAGTAATGCTGCAATGCCTCATGAAAAGTTTGAGGTGCATGTGCAGGAACTCTGCGACAAACAGCAGCCATTTGCTCCAATTCTGCTTTGCGTTTTACATCTTTTTCAAGCTTCGCCAATCGCTCCAATTCTTCAGCATGACGGTTTGCGAACAGAATAATTCCATCGCAGGTAATTGCCATTGCCTTCAATTCCTCCTGCTTTTCGTAGGCCTGCGGATCTTTTAAGAAATCCAATTGATCAATTGCAATTTTAATCTCTTCCTTAATGTCCAAAAAACCTTTTTGAAACATCTTTTTTCCCAAAACAGTATGTCCTGGAGCTCTTTGTTCCTGAAATTCAGTAAATATTCCTGCTCCATAAGCATCCAACCACGCAGGTGTCATGTTTCCAATTAACTTATCTCTATTGGTTTTCCCTTTCCAAAATGGAATAATTGTATCTTCATAAACCTTTCTCGTTTCCTCATCCACTTGAAAAGAAACCTTTTCCCGATCATTCAAAATTGTTAAATCATCCAAGGAATGAATACAAATTTCGGGAAATGTAGGACAAGATTTTGGTGCTGGTCCACGCTCTCCAACAATCAATTCATTGTCGTTAATACAGATTTTCTTGTTGGCAAATATGTATTTAAAAGAAAGAGCTCTTTTTACTGGCGTAGATACCATTTGAGCTTCATCAGATTTATAAAATTCCGTCATTAACAATGCTCTTTCCGGAGAAATTCGGTTAATGGCATTTATACTTTGGTCGCGTAATTGTTTTATTCTCTTGTTCATTATCTTAAGTATCAAGTACAAAGTAATAAGTACAAAGTCTATTTACTTCTTCGGTAATTCTTTTGCCTATTACTAATTATTAATTGATCATTATAAATTTATTCTATCCTCCAATTCCCACTTTGAATCCAGCCTGTTCGAAAAGTTCTTTTGCCCAAAATGTATCCTCTTCTTTCATAGAAGGCATTTCCGGCATACGATTCTCTTTATTGAAACGAGCATACTTATCTTTTCCAATTCGGTGATAAGGTAAAATATGAATTTCCGTTTGGGAAGTCAAGTCTTTTAAAAACTCTAGCATTTTCATGATATTGGTTTTAGAATCATTGAAGCCCGGAATCATAGGAAATCTAATAATCAGATTTTTACCATTCTCAATCAGAAATTTAAGGTTTTCGAGTATCGGCTTATTCGAAACTCCGGTTAGTTTCTGATGCTCAGCGTCGTCCATATGCTTAAGATCGAATAAAAATAGATTCACATCATTACTTATTCGTTCAAAATGCTCTTTGGGTGCAAAGCCAGATGTATCAACTACTGTGTGTAAATCAATTCGTCGGCATTCTTTCAGCATGCAAGCAAGAAAATCAATCTGCAACAGAGGTTCTCCTCCCGAAAAACTAACTCCTCCACCCGATTCATCAAAAAATAGCTGATCCTTCTCAATTTCTTTGATTAATTGTCTGACAGAGTATTCCTTCCCTATTTTAACTTTCTCTTCAACCGATTTTTCAGCCAGCCTATTAGATTGATTGAATTCTTCGATTTTCGGAGAAAAACTTTCTGGATTGTGACACCACAAACAGCGCAACGGACAGCCTTTCATGAAAATAGTGGTTCGGATTCCCGGACCATCATGTACAGCATACCGTTTGATATCAAACACGATACCATTCATATTTCTGATATTAAATAAAAAAACTAATAGATAGTGTCCTGATTGAAAATTACATCAGGAGAATTGGGACAATAAAAGGTAGGCTTGGATCAACAAATCCAGCATTCGTATAGTCCCTTGTAGGAATGTTTGTGCAGTATGGGAATAATTCTATTCATATATTTATTCTTACTCGGTATAAATCTATGATTTTTTTTTGATCTGACAACACCTCTGGTTTCGCTAATAATCTGATTTAAAATGGATCTAATTAATTCCTATTCATCCCTTCTTCTATAAATTACAGACACCTTAGAAAAGCCCTTATTTTCAAAAAACTCGTGAGCTTCATGATTATTGATTCCTGATTCCAAGTAATATTCGCAGATTCCTTTCGATCGAAAAATCTTGATCAACGAATTTAACAACAAAGCTCCAATTCCCTTATGCCGCAAATCATTAGAAACTACAACATCACAAATAACGCCAAAAAATTCATTCCTATCCTTGCTAATTTCGCCAATTATAAAACCTTCAATTGTATTGTTTTTTTCGTAAACCACAATAGTATTCGCAAAATCTTTCATTTGAGCATCTAAGTATGCTCTCCATAATATGGTATGATTTTCGGATAAAATTCCTACATCCAAAGCTATTCCCATTTGAATTTCCCCATGAGAAATATAAGATTTTTGAGAAACTATATTTTCACTAAATAATTTTACAATCTGCTCCTTATCATCTTCTTTTGCTTGTCGTATCATTTTCTTTTATCTACTAAACTTTTCACCAATCTAATCACACCAAATGCTATACTAAAGAATATTAATAAAAAAGTAAGAATTATAATTGTCACTCCACCATTAAATGCTAATTTTTCACTTGACGCAATAGCTTTAAAAAAGGGCAACTCTGCTGGAGTCAGCAAAATACTAAATAAGGACGCAACAGAAATTATTCCTAAAATCAGATTTAACAAATTTGCCTGCTTAATCTCTCTGCTGTTTGTAACATTATTTAAAGATTGATCTATTTGGCTTATTGCATTTTGCAATTGATTATAATCGCGTTCTAAACCTAACCTCTTCTCTGTTCTTTCATACATTATTTTATGCGATGCAAATCGGGAAAACCTTACCGCATCCAGTTTCAATAAAGTATTTGATATGTTCAAAGTAAGCAAGGCATTCTCCTCGATAAGTTTTCGCGTGTTTTTTTGTTTTGATACCTTAATCGTATTATTAATAAAATGAGCCAGTGCATCATTAATTGCTTGTTTTTTGGCAAGAATCATTTCAACAATCAAAAGATATTCGGGCCAAGACACATGATATTCTGCTCTTTCTTCTAAATGTTCTTTCCAATCTGTAGGGGAGTCTTTTCCTCTTAAACCATAGGTTCCAAACACAATGCATACATTTTGATTGGCAATCACTAAATCATCCGTATCAATTGCTATATTACTACCACAAATTTCCTCAAAATCTTTACTCATCCGATAAGGCCACTCATAAGGATAAAGAGTTAATAAGCCTATGATTTCAGATTGATGATGAATTTCAATGTGCTCAATTATTTCCTCTTCCTTCAGATTTGCAAAATCAATTCCTTTTTGATGTCCTACATTTTCCCAAACATCAATAAAAACATAAACTGATTCTGCCCTTTCTTGTCTGCAATCATTACTAATGAATACGGATTTATAACAATGCAAAATGTCTAAAAAAACATTCTTTTTCCCTGATTTCTGAATGGGTTCAATCAAAGAATTTCCGACTTCATCCAAATACAATTCTGAAATTTCAATGTACTCAACATCATTATCAATATCCGAACAATTGGAATCTTTATTCTGTGACCAGTGTTCTGTAGCCAACGGAATGCCTGATAAAGCAATTAAATCATCCGTATTCAATGCTTTGTCAGACACACAAAACCCTTCCTTATTCCAGTCCAATTCTTTTGCTGAATCAATTACCAAACGATACGAAATACAAACTGTATTCCCAAAAAACAAAGATGCTTCCACATGCACATAACCTTTAATTTCCGTGCCATCATCTTCTAATTTGATAACAATTCTAAATCCTTTTAATTTGTACCTGCAGATTAATTTATCCTCTCCGAGTCCTTGGAGATTAAAAATTTGATTATCAATGGAATTACTAATTAATTCTAAATGCTGATGCTTCTTATTAAACTTGGCGTCATTTCCCAAAGAAAATGACTGAAGGTAGACTATAGATAATCCATTATAGATCAATCCGGAAGAACACTGATTAACATTTCTCATTCCCTTACTCTTTTATTTTCTTGAAATTAATAACAATTCCATTTTTCTTAATTTACTATTTTAATAAGTAAAGGTTAAATTTAATTAACCGGATATTACAAACAAAATTTTTTATCTCCCAAATAAATATGATTAACTACCATAAAAAAAAAGAGCCTCCCTTTCGAGGAAGCTCTTGGCAATATAACATTACAATAAAGGAATCTATTTAAACTCTTTTTTTAATTGTTCTACCCAAACTTTAATTCTGTCGTTTGATAAGCCTGCCTGATTTTCGATATCAAGCGCCAAACCTAAAAATTTGCCATCGCGTAAAGCAACAGACTTTTCAAATTTGTAGCCTTCAGCAGAAGTTAAGCCAACTACTTTTGCTCCTCGCTCTTCCAAAGCTGTTGCCAAAAGACCAATTGCATCTACAAAATTTTCTGGATATCCGACCTGATCGCCCAAACCAAACAAGGCAACGGTTTTGCCTTTTAGTTTTAGATCTTCGATGGCAGGCATAAATTCATCCCAGTAGTTAGGAAGTTCTCCATCGAACCAGGTTGGAACACCTAAAATCATGTTATCGTAAGCAAGAAAAATTTCTTCTTCAACTTCCTCAACATTTATACTTTCAATTTCTGCCGAAGCTCCAAAAGCTTTCTTTATTTTTTCAGCATTCTTAGCTGTCTTATTTGTATTGAAACTATAGAATAAACCTATTTTTTTCATCGTTTAAAGTATCTAGTACAGAGTAGATAGTAACCAGACTATTTACAGCTCCGTAAATTATTATTTTTAAGAATGTGAAGACTATCTCATTCACACATTAACTAATTTACTCAATTCCTATCAATTAGAAATCAATTAGCTCTTTTGCGGCTGCGTAAATTTTATCGTTATTTGGAAGCACTGCTTTTTCCAAAATTCGATTAAAACCAACAGGTGTAAATTCAGATCCAACACGTTTTACCGGAGCATCCAAATGATTGAAAGCTTGTTCGGTAATTGTTGCCGAAATTTCAGCTCCAAATCCTGAGAAAACTTTGTCTTCATGAACAACCATTACTTTATTGGTTTTTGCCACCGATTTCAGAATTGTTTCTGTATCCATCGGTACCAGTGAGCGAAGATCAATTACCTCAACCTGCTTGCCTGTATCTTCGGCCAACTTATCGGCAACCTCAACACACATATGAGTTGTGTTTCCGTAAGTTACGATGGTTAAATCGGCACCTTCTCTTCTTACTCTTGCTTTTCCAAATGGAACTTCAAAATCGTCAGGCACAGCAGCCGATGCTTTAGGATCGTTATACAAAGCTTTTGGCTCCATAAATACCGTCATTCCTTTGGAACGAATACTTGTACGCAACAAACCAGCAGCATCATCCGCGTAAGACGGATAAACAATACGAACACCTGGGAAAGTTGCTAAAGCTCCTTCAATATTTTGAGAGTGATACAATCCTCCACCTATATATCCACCCGATGCTAAACGAACAGTAATATTTGGTGAATACTGACCTTTCGTTCTCCAATATTCGTGAGTAGTTTCAACAAACTGCTCCATGGCCGGCCAAAAATAATCTGCAAATTCGGCACCTTCAACAACAATTCTGATCTTATCGTTGAAACGGCTCATTCCATTTGCTGTTCCCATGATGTAATCTTCGGCAATTGGAGCATTAAATACTCTTTCCTTACCGAATTCTTGCTGCATCCCTTTCGAAACGTTAAAAATTCCACCTTTATCTTTATTGGCAATATCCTGTCCCCAAATAAAAGTATCAGGATTCAAGCGAAATTCTGCTTTCAATGTTTCATTTAATCCTTCAATCAACTTTTTGTTGTTGCCTGTAAAATTGTGAAGTCCTTCAGGATATTTCTCAGAAACATATGGCTCTGGAATCACAAAATCGTGTATAGATGCAGGATCAGGATTTGGTGCACTTAAACCTGCTTTATGAGCTTTTTTTACTTCTAATTTCACATCAGCTTCAATAGCCAACAATTCCTCCTCAGTAAAACGCTTGTAACGAACCAGTAACCTGCGAAATTTCGCCAATGGATCGTATTCTGTCACGTAGTTTAATTCTGCATTATCGCGATACAACTCGTGCTTATCGGAATTGGAGTGTGATCCCATACGAACACAGTTTGCCTGAACAATTACCGGAGTAGATGTTTCCAAAGCAATTTGTTTTGCTTCAGTCATCGCATTCATCGAATCGAAAACATCTTTTCCATTACAATGAATAATTTTCAGGTACTTCATTCCTCTAAAGTTATCAGCAACTTTTCTGTTCGCTGTCTGATCTTTTTTAGGTACCGATATTCCATAACCATTATCCTGAAATACAAAAACAACCGGAAGTTGCTCATTTGTAGCTCCATTTATGGCCTCGTACACATACCCTTCGGACACCGATGATTCTCCCTGAGAACTAAAAACGACACCTTTGTGCTTGTATTTTTTTACTGCGCGTCCTAAACCAACGGCATGCAAAGTATGATTTCCCGTACAGGAAGATACATTATGCACATTCCATTCTGGTTTTGCAAAGTGATTCGACATGTGACGACCGCCACCTGCCACATCTGTATCTTTTGAAATCCCGTTAAAAATGATCTCTTCGGCAGTTAAACCTGCAGAAATAGAGGTAAGCATATCTCTATAGTAAGGAAATAAGTGATCTGTTTTACGATCGAATACCTGCCCAATAGCAAGCTGAATACCATCATGACCAGCATAGGGTGCGTGGTATGACCATCCAATGGCCTGCTTAAGGTAGTTTGGCGCCTTTTCATCCAATGCTCTACCCAAAGTCATTAAATGAAACCAACGACCAAGCAAATCCTTTGATGTTTTTTTAATGCTAAACTTTTTATTTTCAGTCATCTTATTAGTTTTGTTCGTAGTATTATCTACGGAGGTAATTTCCAATGTTTCCATGATTTAAAATGCTCTATTACTATCAATTTCTTCCAAATAATCTGCAATCTTTCGCAAGAAAGCTCCACCTAAGGCTCCATCTACAACTCGGTGGTCGTAAGAAAGAGACAAGAACATTTTCTGACGAACCACAATTGCATCTCCAGCTGGAGTTTCAATTACTGCAGGCTTTTTTTCAATAGTTCCAACAGCTAAAATAGCAACCTGTGGCTGATTGATAATCGGAGTACCCATCACATTTTTGAAGGATCCAAAATTAGAGATGGTAAAAGTACCTCCAGATATATCATCAGGACTTAATTTATTATTTCGTGCTGCATCCGCCAAACGATTCATATCATTTGCCAAACCAATCAAGTTTTTCTGATCCGAATTTTTAATTACGGGAACAATTAGGTTTCCACTAGGAAGAGCTACTGCAACGCCAACATTAATATTCTTTCTAAGAATAACATTGTATCCATCAACAGAAGCGTTCACACCCGGAAAATCACGCAATGCTTTCGAAACAGCCTCTATAATAATTGGCATGTAAGTAATTTTCGTTCCTTCTTTTTTAAAGAATTCATCTTTTACTTTATTTCTCCAATTAACCATATCGGTAACATCGGCTTCAACCATTGCAGTAACGTGCGGTGAGGTTTGTTTCGACATCACCATATGATCGGCAATGATTCTTCTCATACGATCCATTTCCACAATTTGATCCTGAGCGCCAATAGACATAGAAACTTTTGGCTTTTCAGCTACTGGGGCAGCGCTAGGTGTAGGTGCAGAAACTGTTTTAACTTCAGGAGCAGGAATAGCTGTTCCATTGCGGCTCGACAAATAATCCAAAACATCCTGTTTTTGAACCCTGCCTTCGGTACCATGTCCAGTTATCGATTCCAACTCTTTAACCGATATATTTTCACTTTTCGCAATGCTTTTAACCAAGGGAGAATAAAAACGGCCCGATGTAGATTGGATGTCAGAAGTACTTAGACTTTCTGAGGTTTCTTGAGATACACTATCTGATGTACTTGCACTTACAGTTTCTTTTACTGGTGCTTCCACATCATCTGAATCACCCAAGGCAATGATTGCCACAACCTCGCCAACTGGTACAACATCATTTTCTTTAAAACGAATTTCAATTACTTTTCCATCTACAGGACAAGGAATTTCAGAATCCACTTTGTCGGTTGCAATTTCAAAAAGCATATCATCCTCTTCCACCTGATCATTCAACTTCACGAACATTTTCGTGATAGTGGCCTCTTGCACGCTCTCGCCCAATTTAGGCATTATGATTTCAAAGCTAGACATATAACTTATAGTTTAATATTTATAATCATATTTAAATGTTTCGATACAAATATAAAAAATTATTCTTATTTAGATTGATTAAAGGTAATTATAATTGTAATCTAGACATTACAATTTTTTATTATGGTATAGATTTCATTGATAAAGAGAAAATTCCTCACTAAAAGTTACCACATTCTTATTATTCAGGTTAATTTTGAGACAGAAAAATAACATGAAATGAAAGAATTCACATTTAGCCTAGAAATCACTTCCACACAGGAAGAAGTATATAATGCCTTAACCAATTCTTTTCAAATTGAACTTTGGACCGGTTATCCTGCTGTAATGGATGAAAACCCTGGAACAATTTTCTCTCTTTGGGAAGGTGATATTACTGGTTGCAACATAGAGATCATCAAAGATCACAAGATTGTACAGGAATGGTTTTTTGGAGAAACTGAATATCCATCAATCGTTACTTTGCTGCTCAAAAAAGCGGGTTCAAAAACTCGAATAGAGTTGAATCACACAAATATTCCCGATGAAGCTTATGATGAGATTGTTGAAGGTTGGAAAGATTACTATTTAGAATCTCTAAAAAGCTTTTTGGAGTTTTATTAGAAAGCAAATAAGTAAAATAATGACAAAAAAAAATCAGCATATAGAATTAATCTACGTGCTGATTTTGCTTTGTATTAAACAATATAAAATACTTATTCTACCACAATTACCTCATCAAAAATTTCAATTTTATCACCTGGGCGAATCTTTGCTCTCTTGCGCAATTCGACTTCTCCATTTCGAAATACAATTCCGTCTTCAACAAAAATCTTAGCTTGAGCACCACTTTCGCTGATATGAGTTGCTTTAATCAACTTTATCAACTCAATATATTCGGTTTCAATTTTAAATTTAATCATATCTATCTCCTTATTTAAAAATCAAAAGTAATGCTTTTTACGGCTTATATCGATCCGTTTTGAATTAAAATTTGATTAATGAAAAAATAGATATGCAATTGCAATTGCAGCAATTATTCCTGCAAAATCAGCAATTAAACCACAGGTTACCGCATATCGAGTGTTCTTAATTCCTACAGCTCCAAAATACACGGCAATGATATAAAAAGTAGTATCGGTCGCGCCCTGTAGAGTTGAGGCAAGCCGTCCAACAAAACTATCGGCACCATGCGTTTGCATAGCATCTACCATCATTCCTCTGGCTCCACTTCCACTTAATGGTTTCATTAATGCTGTAGGCAATGCTTCTACAAAATCTGAGTTTACACCAATAAAAAGACAAAATCTTCGCGCTCCTTCAATCACCAAATCCATAGTTCCTGATGCTCTAAAAACACCAATCGCAACTAGAATTGCTACTAAATAGGGAATTATTTTTATGGCGATAGCAAAGCCTTCTTTCGCTCCATCAATAAAACTCTCGTAAACATTAACCTTTTTCCGAGCTGCCATAAGAATAAATGCAATGATAATGGAAAACAAAAACACATTGCTAACTACCGTGGAAATTTGAGTGATTTGATCCTTCTCTAAGCTGGAAAAATAAGCAATTAATCCAACAATAAAAGCCGTTAGTCCACCTAAATAGGCCAACACAACCTTATCGAGAAGATTAATTTTTTGAACAATAGCAACACTTACCAAACCTGCTATGGTTGAAAAATAGGTTGCCAATAAAATAGGAATAAATATATCGGATGGATTTACAGCACCCAATTGGGCTCGATAAACCATAATGGAAATAGGAATAATCGTTAATCCCGAAGTATTCAGCACCAAGAACATGATTTGTGCATTGGAAGCAACATCTCGCGAAGGATTTACAGACTGCATTTCCTTCATAGCCTTTAATCCTAATGGAGTCGCTGCATTATCTAAACCAAGCATATTTGCGGCCAAATTCATCATGATAGAACCATGTGCAGCATGTCCTTTAGGAATTTCGGGAAACAATTTGTTAAAAAAAGGCCCAATCAAACGAGAAAAAACTTTTACGATTCCTCCATTTTCGCCAATCTTCATAATTCCCAACCACAAGGTTAGCACTCCTGTTAATCCTAGAGAAATATCAAAACCAGTCTTAGCCATTTCGAAAGTGGAATTCACCATATTGGGGAATACTTCCATATCGCCAAAGAAGATCAACTTGATTAACCCAACAACAAAAGCAACAACAAAAAAGAAAATCCAAAGGTAATTTAAGGCCATAAAACTTGTTTTAATATATTTTTTAGAGCAAGATAAAATTAGTTCTTGCCTTGGTTTTCTTTTATCAATTTCAATCTTTCTTTCGGATAAGATTCATTTGACTTTAGATTTTCAGCTTTCTTATAATAAAAGCGCGCAACTGAATAATTTCCCTTATTGTAATCACTATCCCCCATATCGATGGCTTTTTTATATTCGGCCTCAAGCTTCTGATTCTTTTTCGAATTTATTAAGTCTTCAATTTTATCCAACTGTACATCTGGGTACTTTTCAGATAAATTTAATTCCTTCGCTTGTTGATAATAAAATTTAGCAACCGAATAGTTCTTATTAGTTAACTCTTTATCACCGTGGGCAACCAACTTACGATATTCCTCAGTAAGATGAGAATCCTTGCCTTCTCTAATCAACTTCTCAATTTCCTTCAGTTTCTTTTTCGGATAGTCTCTGTCAAATAAATCAAGTGCTCTTTCATACATTACTATAGCAACAGTATAATGCGATGCTTTAAATGAATCATCACCCTTGGCTATTATCGATGCATATTCACGCTCCTTTGCAATAGACAATTTATTTTCGAAATTAGTCGGATTATTTGCCAGAGCTTCTTCGTCAGCCATTTTTAATGCCTCCACTCGTTTTTCGATTTCTGCTAACTTTTCTTTAGGATATTTCTCGTTAGGTTTTATGGATAAGGCGATATTGTAATGATGTCGTGCAACGCTAAATTGCTCTTCATTAAGAAACTTCTCTCCCAATTCCAGTTCTTCACCATACTTTTGATCAAGTTCCTTCTGTTTTCGATCCAAAATAGCTTGTCGTTCTAGCAACACTTCAATTCTTATCATCTGATTTTTAGGGTATGACTCTGCCGGTTTTAAATTCAAAGCTCCTTGGTATTTTCCAATTGCAGATGCATACTCTTCCCTACTAAAAAATTGATCCGCTTCCTCAATCAATACTTTGTACTGATATTGTAATGTTGCTTTCTCCTCATCCAGCTTCTCTAATTCACTCAAAATCAATCTAATTTCTTCGATCTGATTTGGAGGATAAACTTCTTGTGGTTTCAATTTTTGCGCCTTTTCATATTCATCTATTGCTGATTGCCATCTTTTATCTTCATAATACTTATCGGCAAGAGCAATGAAATTACTGTACTCCTTTTCTGCAGTTCTCAATGCTTCAGCTATTCTTGCTTCTTCATCAGCCTTTGCTTTCAACTGATTTATGATATTGTCAATTTTCAGAATTTGAGTTTTTGGATAACTTTCGTCTGTCTTAATTTGCAGAGCTGAAGTATAATTCTTTTTTGCCAACTCATAATTCTCCGACGAAAATTGAGAATCAGCTAAAGCAATAAATGCATTAAATTTCTGATCCAATCCCTTTTGCTCCATAACTAATTTAGCCTCTTCTTCAGCCAATCGTCTTTGTTCAGAGAATATATCATCAATTTTCTGAATTTGAGTTTTCGGATAGACTTCAGACGATTTCAATTCCAAAGCATCGGTGTAACTTGTTCGAGATGACTGATAATCACCATTGGAGAACTGGGAATCAGCTAACGAAATCATGGAAGCATATTTTTCAT
>JBFFMG010000038.1:0-16744 GCA_041554215.1 Labilibaculum sp. | reverse complement strand
CAATATTTTACCCTTAACCAATATAAAGTTAAGATCTAATTCAAATCAATTTTAAAAAGAAATTTTATTCGTTTGAAAAAAAATTATCTTTGTAATTAAAATATAAGTATGACAGAAAAACAAGGCAATTCATCAGAAGAACTCGTCAAGGCCTTAATTGAAGGTTTGCAAGAAAATAAAGCAGTAGATATCGTAAAGATTGACTTAAGAAATATTGATAGTTCGGTGTGCAAGTATTTCCTTATTTGCCATGGAACATCATCCACTCACGTTAACGGAATAGCCTCATCAGCAGTAGATTACGTGAGAGAAAAGATAAATGAAAAAATGTGGAGACTAGAAGGACAGCAAAATTCTGAATGGATTTTATTGGATTATGCTGACGTTGTTGTCCATATTTTTCAAAAGGAAAAAAGAGAATTTTATCGACTAGAAAGTTTATGGGCAGATGCTACTGTTTCGAAAATTCAGAATGCATAGCCAATACTATAACCGTTAACTTAAAAGAATGACAGAGAATAATAATCAAAATAAATCTTCTTACCAAAAAGGAAAGAATGGCAATAATATGCTTAAGCCACCAAAATTTAACGCATATTGGGTTTACGGATTAATTGCCGTAGCATTTATTGCACTTAATCTTCTTAACATAGGGCAAAAACCACAGGAAACCAGCTGGCAAAAGGTAAAAAATGAAATGATTCGCAACTCGGATGTCGATAGAATCGTAGTAATTCGAAACCTTCTTGAGGTAAATGTTTTTCTGAAACCAGAAAGTTTGGATAAATATCCGTCTCTTTTCGAAAGTAGTTTTGATTCTCCTTCAAAAGCGGGTCCTCATTACAATTTTCCAATTGGTTCTATTGAGCAATTTGCAGATCAATTAAGCGAGGCTCAAGAAAACGTTTCTGATATGAACAGAATTGAGCCAGAGTATACTACCCAGGAAAATTACTTTGGTGATTTTATTGGTTGGATACTTCCATTTGCCTTAATTATTGGTATTTGGTTTTATGTTTTCCGTAGAATGAGTAAAGGCGCTGGCGGCGGTGGCAGTGGTGGTAACATCTTTAATGTTGGTAAATCGAAAGCCAAGGTATTCGATAAAGAATCCAATATCAATGTTAATTTTAAAGACGTTGCCGGTTTAGCTGAAGCAAAACAGGAAGTTGAAGAAATTGTAGAATTCCTTAAACATCCACAAAGATATACGAAACTAGGTGGTAAAATTCCTAAAGGTGCATTGTTGGTAGGACCTCCGGGTACTGGTAAAACCTTATTGGCAAAAGCCGTTGCCGGTGAAGCTAACGTTCCTTTCTTTAGCATGTCGGGTTCCGATTTTGTTGAGATGTTTGTAGGTGTTGGTGCAAGTCGTGTTCGTGATTTGTTTAAGCAGGCGAAAGAAAAATCTCCTTGTATTGTATTTATCGATGAGATTGATGCAATTGGTAGGGCACGTGGAAAGAACCCTAATATGGGATCGAATGACGAGCGTGAGAATACATTAAATCAGTTGCTAACTGAAATGGATGGTTTCGATACTAATTCGGGAGTAATTATTTTAGCTGCAACTAACCGTGCTGATATACTAGACCGTGCCCTAATGCGTGCTGGTCGTTTCGATCGTCAGATTCATGTTGAGTTACCAGATTTAAATGAGCGTAGAGAAATTTTCGGTGTTCATTTACGTCCTTTAAAATTAGATCCAAATCTTGATAAAGAATTTCTTGCTAAGCAAACTCCGGGATTCTCAGGTGCAGATATTGCCAATGTGTGTAACGAATCGGCATTGATCGCTGCAAGGAAGAAGAAAGAAATTATTGAGAAACAAGATTTTCTAGATGCTATTGACCGTATTATTGGTGGATTGGAAAAGAAAAACAAAATCATATCTCTTCAGGAAAAGAAAACCATCGCTTATCATGAAGCTGGCCACGCTACTATTTCGTGGATGCTGGAACATGCTCATCCATTAGTGAAGGTAACCATTGTACCACGTGGAAAAGCCTTAGGTGCAGCCTGGTATTTACCTGAAGAAAGAAGCATTACAACCAAAGAACAAATGCTGGACGAAATGTGTTCAACATTAGGTGGCCGCGCTGCAGAAGAATTAACTTTTGCTAAAATTTCAACGGGTGCTCAAAACGATTTAGAAAAAGTAACCAAACAAGCAATTGCTATGGTTTCCATCTTCGGTATGAGTGAAAAAGTAGGAAATGTTAGCTATTACGATTCATCAGGACAATCGGATTATGGTTTTTCAAAACCTTACAGTGAAAAAACTGCAGAATTAATCGACGAAGAGGTTAAAATCTTAATCGAGACCAGCTACAAAAGAGCAAAACAGGTTCTTAAAGATAATATGAAAGAACATTCAAAACTTGCTGAATTATTGTTGGAACGTGAAGTTATATTCAGTGAAGATTTAGAAGAAATCTTTGGTAAAAGAAAATTTGGTGAGCCTCAAGGTTTGGAAGAAAAAAAAATAACTCCAACACCTGAAGTAAAAACCACCAATGAAGAAAATGAAAGTAAGGCTGTTTAACTTGCCTTTACCTTTATAAATCAAATTGCTAAATTACTGGGAAGTGCTCAGTAATTTAGCTTTTTTTTTAATCTTTTTTTTATTGACCCTCCACAAATTAGCAGCTCGGGCAATTCGATTGTTATAAGTGCTGAAAAAACACTATTTTTGGAATCGCATATTATAAAAAAAGCAAATTTGCAGGTTAAGATCAATTTCAACTATTAAAATATATCAAGTGGGGAACTTTATCAAGAGAACATTATCGGCTGCCATTTTTGCAATTGTCTTAATAGCGGGAATTACCCTACATCCAATAGGATTTTTAGCTGTCTTCCTTGGAATTACCCTAATGGGAACCTATGAATTTTACAAGTTGGCTAAAAAAGCAAACAGTTCCCCTCAATGCTATACAGGTATGTTTGCAGCAGGAATTTTGTTTCTAGCCTGTTTTGCGAACACCTACTTAAACATTACAATTGCTTTTCTTTTATTTGCAGTAACGCTTGTAATAATTCCTATTGTAGAATTGTACCGTAAAAAGGAGAATCCTTTTACAAATATCGCCTTTACTTTTTTGGGTTTGCTATATGTAGCACTACCATTTTCCTTATTAAATTACATGGCTTTCCCATTTAATGATCAACAATTTCACTATGAAATTCTGCTTGGTGTTTTTGTAATGATTTGGGCTAATGATACAGGAGCCTATTTAGTGGGTGTTAATTTTGGAAAACACAGATTATTTGAACGTATTTCACCAAAAAAATCATGGGAAGGAAGCATTGGTGGAGCTATTACAACAGTAGCAATAGCTTGGATTTGTTCAATTTACCTAAGTGATTTAACACTAATTCAATGGCTCATTATTGCTGTAATTGTTTTTGTTTTCGGATCAATTGGTGATTTGGTTGAATCCTTATTTAAGCGAAGTATTAACATTAAAGACTCTGGAAATATTCTTCCCGGACATGGCGGAATTCTAGATCGCTTTGATGCTATTTTATTAGTATCTCCTATGGTTTTTGTATTCTTGCAAGTAATCAAGGAATTTTTTCATTAAATTTGCAAAAAATAAATTCAAAATATGACAATTCATAAGGAAGGATACGGAATCATTGCAGTGTTTTTTATAATACTAGCAGCCATTGATGCACTAATTTATTTTACAATTGGTTCTGGTCTTTTACTCGATATCGTTTTAGTAACGACTATTGTTTTTTTCTTGCTAGTTGTTTCCTTTTTCAGAGTTCCAAAACGTGTTCCTGTTTTAGGAGATAATTTAATTATTGCTCCTGCAGATGGGAAAGTAGTTGTTATAGAAGAAACTGAAGAATTGGAGTATTTCAAAGACAGAAGACTTCAGGTGTCTATCTTCATGTCACCCCTAAACGTACACATTAACTGGTATCCTGTTCAAGGATTGATTAAATATTTTAGACATCATAGCGGCTTGTTTTTAAAAGCATGGTTGCCAAAATCATCAACCGAAAACGAAAGAACTACTATCGTTATTGAGAAAGATGAAAAAATTACCATTTTAATGAGACAAATTGCAGGAGCTGTTGCTCGTCGTATTGTTTCTTACTCGGTAGAAGGTGAAAAAGTTAATCAATGTCAGCAGGAAGGTTTCATTAAGTTTGGTTCAAGAGTAGATCTATATCTACCATTAGGAACTAAAATTGATGTGAAATTAAACCAAAAAGTAACAGGTTCTCAAACCATCATTGGTCGTTTTTCCGATTAATTTAAAATAAGAATTTCCTTATAGTAATAATTTTTCAGGTCTGATCTGTAAAAAGTCGTAACTTCGGAATTGCGAACTTTTAATGATCATATCATGACAAAAATTATTCGATTTATTGCAATTGCCTTAATTTGCATACCATCCTTTGCTAGTTTCGGACAACAAACAGACGTTCCTGCATTTCTTTGCTCAAAACTTGAATTTGTTTGGGAAAGCGAAAACTCTCTTGAAATTCCTGAATCTGTGTTTTATGATGCCGATAATTACTGCATTTATGTTTCTAATATTAAAGGAAATCCCAGCAGTCAGGATGGAAATGGCTATATCTCCAAGCTAAACCTAAAAGGAGAAATCACCACTCACAATTGGATTTCAGGACTTAATGCTCCGAAAGGAATGGCCAAATACGGTAATTTTCTGTTTGTAAGTGATATTAACAATTTGGCAGTAATTGATATTGCCAAAGGTGAGATTGTAAAGAAATATCCTGCCCAAACAGCTGTTTTTCTAAATGATGTTACCATTAATCCTACAACTGGTACTGTATATGTTTCCGACAGCCAGACAATGACTATCTATCGACTTAAAAACGGAAAATTTGAAGTTTGGCTAAAAGATGATAAATTGGATCATGTGAATGGTTTGTTCTACAAAAACGATTTGTTGTACGCAGGAGTTCTCAACAAAATTGTAAGTATTGAGCCTGGATCTAAACTTATTAACACAATTGTTAATAACACTGGTAGCATTGATGGCTTAATAAATACTGAAGAAAACAACTGGATTATTTCAGATTGGGTAGGAAATATTCAATTTATTGAGAATGGCGAAATAAAAAAACTTCTGAGTACTGCCGAACAGCAAATTAATGCGGCGGATTTAGGCTATATTCACGAACAAAAAATTATTTTAGTTCCTACATTTCACAACAATCGGGTAATTGCCTATCAATTAAAATTATAAGTTTATGGATTTACACATTAAAGATCAGTTATTTGTGGTTTGTGGTGCTACTTCGGGATTTGGGAATGCGGTGCTGAAAAATTTGGTTGCTGATGGCGCGAAAGTGATTGCGATTGCTCGCGGGCAAGAAAAACTGGATGAATTGCAAAAATCCAATCCAGATCAAATAGAAAGCTTTTGTGGCGACATTACACAATCTGAAACTATTCACTCTCTTTTACAGAAAATTGGCGACAGGAAGCTCTCTGGTGCTTTTATAAATGCTGGTGGTCCTCCAGCAATGAAAACCATGGAAACAAAACTTGATGATTGGGACAATGCCTATCATCAGTTATTGCGCTGGAAAGTAGAATTGACACAAACTCTTGTTCCAGTAATGATGAAAGAAAGTTACGGAAGAATGGTTTTTTTGGAAAGCTCATCGGTGAAACAACCCATTGACAATTTGGTTTTGAGTACCTCGCTGCGTCTTTCAGTTGTTGGTTTTGTGAAAACTCTTTCGCAGGAAATTGCCGAATCTGGAGTAACGCTAAACATTGTTGGACCAGGATATCATGAAACGCCGGCAATTAACCGGCTATTAGACAAAAAAGCTGAACAGGAAAATATTACTTCTCAAGAAGCAAAAAATAAAATTGCCTCGGGCATCAGAATGAAACGAATGGGAAATCCGGAAGATTTAGGGCAGCTAGCCACATGGCTACTCTCTCCTTCCTCTGGCTACATAACCGGTCAAACCATTAGTGTTGATGGCGGGCAGATTTTAGGAATACATGGATAAATAAACAACTCCCAAAGAATTAAGTTCTTTAGGAGTTTGTTTTTAGTGACTATTTATTTTCTTTCCTTCTTCTTCTATAACTTCTTATCAAAGGGTACAATATGCCAATTACAACAGCAAATGGCCACAAGTGAATTATTCCTATAAAAAAATCAACAAACCCAAACCATCCATTAGATATTGCATGTTTAAATCGTAAAACAAATCGGGCTTGTTTCGAAGTTCTTAATTGAATGTCCTTTTCTTCAGTTAAACGCAAACGAAGAGTACTGTAATCAACCTGATCATTCAAGTATTTTAACCGTCCTTGCGTGCTTTCAATTTCTTCTTCAATACTACGAATTTTCTCTTCAATTTCGAGAATATCCTTTACCGTTTTAGCAGATTTTAACAGCACACGGTATCTTTCCAAGTACTTCAATTTGCTTTCAAATCTACTTTCCAAGTCAATAAACTGGTCTGTAACGTCTCGAGCCTCTATTTCTTTTTGACTTAGCTTTCCGCTTCCCATTTCAATATCAGCAATCAAACTTTCAAAATTTACGGAAGGAACCCTAATTGCTAATTCGTAAGACAATTCATTATAACCGTCGTTGTAACTTTCATTTGCATAATATGCATCATAAGCCTTAAGTAAACTATCAATCTCATGTTTTGCATCTTTTAGATTAGCAACCTCAACAACAATGCGACCATCTTTAATTATTTTCTTTTTGTTCGTCTCATCATTGTTAACCTCTGGCAATGGAATTATTGGATTACTACCAGCTTGCCTTGTCATTGGAATCATCTCTTCATCCATTTCCAACATATTAACATCAGAACTTCCAGATTCGCAGGAACTCACACATATAATGGCGAAAAAAAGTAATAGTATCTGTTTCATATTCATCATCTTAAAAAAAACTTATTTGTTTTTTGATTCCAGAATCTCAAAATAACCCGAGGTATGGATGTAATTGCTTTTATCGGTTACCCATAACTCCATTTCCTCAGCTGTTGATTTTTTTGTTTGATATCGGTAAGAATCATATTTCAATTTCTTTCGCATTTTAGGGCTCAAATATTCAATGTCCATCTCCAAAGAACAGGTATCTTTCTGATTTAAGACCACAAGAGGTGCCAATTTTAATTTATCTGGGTTCTCCAAATAAGAATAATAGGCCAGTAATTTTTGGATGTTGGCATTGTATTCCTGCAACTTTAACTGATCTACTTCTACAAACTGATTGCCAAATTGAAAATGCACATTCAAAAAATAGCTATCTCCCTCTTTCATCACTTGACCATAATCATAGGTAGAATCATCAATATCAGTAAACAACAAATAAGTTTGCTTCTCGGCTAAATCAATGGTGTCGCCCACAACCGGATGTAGAATTACAAATTCTTTTTGAGCAAAAGCAGAAAGACTGCTAATTAAAAACAGAATGTTTACGATTAGATTTTTCATGATTTTTACTAATTTACTAATACAATCAATTTATTAACATCATGAATCTAATCAATTTAATCCTTAGATACATCTACAATGTTAAAAAATTATGATCAGATGTGTTTAGTTTATAATGGAACAAAAGTCCAACAAACATATTGCTGTTGCTTTAAGAATTTATCCTAGGACACTGGGTGATTTAAAAATACCGAGTTTATTCTTTTGTTACAACCAATATACAAAATCCCTACAATTACATTTCCAGTCCCGCAACCTAAATACAAATTCCCTTTAGCTACATTCGAGCTCCCTTGCGCAACATTCAGATTTCTAAAAGCAACATTTGTAGTGTTTAGAGTTACATTATCAAACCCGAAGCCAACAATCACATTCATTGGAACTAAATTTCTTCGTTATTTTTACTAGTTAGACCGTGCAGTGGGCAAATTTATCTGCTCCAGCAATACTGAACTCATAAAATGAATCTTATCTCTTCCTGTGAAACCATGTTTGCACTTTTCTTTTTTGAATGGAAAGCTTTAATTTTGTTATTTTGAAGTACTTGTGAGTTCTCTGAGTCATTTTCTCTTGGAATGTTAATCGTTCCGAAAGTATAAATTCATTTAAGATTTTTGCAAATTCAGGGGTTCGTAAATAGCCATAGGATTTGTGTGGATTGGCAACCCCATTTATTTCGTAGTTATTTACAACTAAAAAATCGATAGGTTTTACTCCAAATTTATTCTCCGAAAAATCATCGGACAATTGATAATTAAGTGCCACTTTGTCTAGTATATCAGAAAAATTATACCATTTTTTTAATATTGAAGGAGGCGTAACCATAAAACTTTGCCCGTTTAATCTGCGTCTTTGCTCTGCGGCTATTTTTCCTACAACAATTGGCAATCCCAGGGGTGAACCTATTGTTAACAGGGTGTGAATATTGATATGATCGGCTAAAAATGTTAATACATCGAAGGCAATAATAGATCCCATTGAATGTGCTATTAGCATGATATTATGATTCTTGTACTTTTCGAGTACCTCCAGCAATCTATACCGAATTAAATCTTTTGTTTTGGTGGTAATTTCAGAATTAATAGTACTCTCATCTTTGTAATAAGTCTCCAAATCGTGAAAGTAATTGCTTAAAATAGCATCTGTTATAAAAGAATAATTTAAGCTAAAATCCTCATTCAGAAAAATTCGGTTGAGTTGTCGGTTCAAAAAGCCAATTATCTTTTTTCGGGTATCATGATTCTCTGGAAGTATTTCTCTGCTAGGTTTTGCATAAATTTCATCCAGATAATAGGGGCTATCCTTATCCTTTTCGAATTGATTTAATGGTTTATCATGCAATATATCGGCCCAATAAACCATTTCGTGTTTAGGAAGATCAGTTCTATAATTGTTTTTCTTTAAACCTTCAATCATGGCACGCTCCCACCAACGTTCCAATAAATCTTTTGGTGGCTTATTTCCTAAACCATGAATTTGAATGATAACATTTGCCATTACTAACTATTCCTATTCTGTTTATAAATTCTTGTTTATTTGCTCAGTAATCCATGCGGCCCGATCAGTTGTAATCCCATCAATTCCTTGACTAATTAGTAATTCTGATTTTTTAGGACTGTTAACAGTCCATGCGTAAACCAACAAACCAGAATTTTTAAAAGCTGTAATAAAATCTTTAGTCAGCAGTTTTCCTGCCCACACATCTACACCATCAAAACTAAATTTTTTTGCCTTTTTAATGAGACTATTTTTAGATTTCCAGATCAACCACCATGGCAAATAATAATCCAAATCAAGCAACCAAAGCATTCTATATTCAGGCATTAGTCTTTTAGCCTTAGCAAGAGTGTCGCAATCAAATGCAATAATTTCTATCTGTGAATTTTTAAGCTTCGACTTAGTCAATTCTATCTTCAAACGATCCAATAAATCTGAATTACTTTTTATTTCTATCACTAATCTTCCATAAACGGGAACTGTTTTTAAAACTTCCTGTAGTGAAGAAATTTGTTCACCTTTCCATTTATCATCCTTAAAAGAACCAGCATCTAATTTTTTAAGTTCTTTTAAAAAGGATTTTTTTATAATCATCTTTCGATTGGAAACCCGAGAGGTATCCTCATCGTGAATTACTACAATCTGTTTATCTTTGGTCATGTGAACATCAATCTCAACAACTGATACTCCTCTTTCCCAGGCTAAATTAATTGCTGCTAAAGTGTTTTCCGGAGCATCAAAAGATTCCCCACGATGAGCTATAATTAGATTTTTCATACAGTTCCTTAAATACTAGGTGAAAATAAGCATTGTTTATCGTTTACATATTTAATTTTCTATTTTTATAAAATATTAAAACTTATCAAATTCTCCTTATGGATCTTACAGTTGAATTAAAAAAAATTATTTTCATCCTAATTATAGCCATTTGTGGCCACGCAATTGCACTTTTAGTAAAATTCATCCATCGCAAAATCATTAAAAAATCTCAAAATAGAAAAAAAACTAAATGGCTTAGTTTTACCAGCTTGGGACTGAGCATTCTTGTTTTCACGATCTATTTCATTGCTTTTGGCCAGATTTTAAAAGAATTTGACGTTTCTCTAACAACTTACTTTGCAAGTGCTTCGGTAATTGGTTTGGCTGTAGCATTTGGATCCCAAGGTGTAGTTCAGGATGTGGTAACTGGTATGACACTGGTTTTTTCCGATCTTCTTGACATAGGTGATATGGTGGAGATAGGCGGACAGACTGGTTATGTGGAAAATATTACCATGAGATTTATCACCATAAAAAATGCCCACAAGGCGACTATTTACATTCCCAATAGAACCATCAGTAATGTGATTAACTATTCCTATGGAAAAATTAATTACTATGTAGATGTTCGCTTGCCTAAAGAGCAAAATAAGAAAGCGATTACCTCTAAAATAATAGCCGAAATGGTTGGAAATTTTGAAGAGCAATATCCTTCCTATTTTATTGGTAAGACTGCTATTATTGAACCAATAAAAACCAATAATCAACAAGAAATCACCAGAATTGTATTCAAGCTTTGGCCAGCGCGATACACTTTAATCGAAACGAATTTTAAGCAGGAATTAGTCGCTCGAATTAAGGAACATGACTCTTCCTTTTCAGACTGGATGATTAGCTGTGCTGCGGAAATCAGCGGCGAATAAATAAGAACCTATTCCATTTTCTCCCGAATACTTATTCGAAAGCGTAGGATACAGAAAACACATTAGAATATTTTGCGATGGATCGATCGCCTATATCTGTTAAAGCATAATCGAGTTGAAAATTTTTATATCGAATGCCTAATCCCAAATTTGGTTGAAAAGTCCACGACTTTGTTTGATCAAAATCTGTTTCTTCCTGAAAATTACTTACCCCCGCACGAAGAAATATAAATTGTTTGTAGGATGCTTCTAATCCAAGGTGTGGATCTATACTGATTGGATCTCCTTGAATCAAAACATTTCTCTGTCCATCAAAAGTCATATCCATATCAAGCTCGGTCAGCAATGAAAATTTATCTGAAATGGAAAATTCCCTGCTTACAGCAAGAATTAACCGTGGAAGTGTAATTTCAATTGAATTCTCGGGTATTTCGTTGCCAGTTAACTCAAATACTTTTTTTAAATCTCCGGTTTTAAACACCCAGGCATTAAATGTACTCGTTGCATCTCTCAGAACCGCTCCTGCTCGCCATTTACCTTTTCGATATGTTCCTGCAATATCAAATCCAAAGCCGTAAGCCGAGGCAAAATTCCCGGTATGTCGATAAATTAATTTCACATTTCCTCCAATGCTCACTCCTTCAATTCGGGTTTTTCTCGAGTACGAAAACAGAAATGCATAATCGGCAGCCGAAAAAGTTGTCACCAAATCGTAACGGATATTTCCATCTTTATCAATCAATTCTAGGGTATTTGGAATATCATCAACACCATAGCGGATCAAACTTAAACCAACTGCACTTTTCTCGTTAATTTTCATGCCAAAGCCCAAATAATCGTAAGCAGACAAACCTCCGAAATATTCAGCATGCATCGCTGAAACATCGAATTTTGTTCCCAGCTCAACCAAATTTGCAGGATTCCAGTAAGAGGATTCTACATTATTTTGAGACGCTACAGTCGCATTACCCATTCCAAAAGATCTTGCACCAACTCCTATAGACAGAAATTCATTACTATATGTAGGAGCTGAAGTCTGGCTAAATACCGAACCAGCAACACTTAAGCAAACCAATAATGCAATAATTCTTGACATATATTTCATTTTCTTTGAAAGGTAAAAATAGTATGCTTTTTTTAAACTTATGCAAAGTGACAAAAGAAATCAGCGGATTCGAAAAAATCCACTATTTTTGTGACGAACTATTCAAAATCGAATTTCATGTCAGAAGCAAAAGGGATTATCAAACACATTCCAAACTCAATTACTTGTTTAAACTTACTATCAGGATGTACCGCCAGCCTTATGGCGATGGAAGGCTATCTGATTAATGCAGCTTTTCTGATTCTTTTGGCCGCAGTATTCGACTTTTTTGACGGCTTAGCTGCTCGTACATTAAAAGCCTATTCTCCTATGGGCAAAGAGCTCGACTCACTTGCTGATATGGTTAGTTTTGGTTTTGCGCCTGGTGTTATTGCTTTGGCTTACCTTAAAGGAGCAATTCTAGGAAACGCTTCCGCGAATTTTGTTCCGTCGGAATTAAGCTATTTGCAGTTAGCAATTTTATTGTCGGCATTTATTATCCCAATATTTTCTGCCTTACGATTGGCTAAATTTAATGTAGATACCAGACAAACCTCCTCTTTTATCGGCGTACCAACACCAGCAAATGCAATGTTTTGGGCTTCTCTCCCATTGGTGATGTTCTATGGAGATTATCCTTTAATTAAAGAATGGCTATCGAATGAATACATTCTTATTGGAGCAATTCTCATTACATCTTACCTGTTAGTAACAGAAATCCCAATGTTTGCCCTTAAAGTAAAAAGTCTTGCCTGGAAAGAAAACAAAATCCAGTATTTGTTTCTAATCAGTTTACTGATATTAGCTATACTTTTAAAATGGTTGGTAATTCCAATGATTCTATTTGTTTACATTATTTTTTCGTTGATAAACAACATGATAAGTAAAAAATAAACAACTACTTTTTGCAGTTGCAAGATCAAAAAAAGACTAAAATGATGATTTCATTTTAGTCTTTTTCTTTGCCTATTCCATCGGTTTACTTTTACTAAAAAAATTCTCGAAGTAGCGGTACGAACCCCAAAGAATTAGTGACCCAGCAACAAAAATTCCTATTCGTTCAGGAATTCCTATATTAAAAAGCTCGACAAGATCGAAAGATTCGCTATAACGAACCATCAAATAAAAGGCAATGCCATTGTTCAAGGCGTGAATGAACATGCATAAAAACAACGATTTAGTTTTCCAATAAAGGTAACCGATTGCAATTCCCGCAATCATAGCGGTAATAAATTGCCATGGATTTAAGTGTATCACTCCAAAAAATACCGAAGACCAAATAATGGCTTTCCAAGGGGAATAATTTCGCAACAAGCCATCTAGAACTATGCCGCGCATTAGGAGTTCTTCCAAAATAGGTGCAGCTACCACAACGGTCAAAAATCCCCAGATATTTGGCTGTAACATTTCTTTAAACATCTCCATTAGAATATCGGGCATGGGTATCCAGCTTCCAATTTCAGAATCGATAATAACAATTGCCAATGTCATAACAGTTACTGCAGGCAAAAGTACAGTCGGAAAAGATCGAAGCTTAAGAAGCTCAGTGCTCCGAGGATTCTTTTTCCACCATCTTCCTGTGATAAAAATTAGAATAATAACAGGTACAGCATAATTTAATACCAAAAAAGGACCGTGCTGAATATCAATACCAAAAAGGCTAATTATCGTTAATGGAATAAAGTAAGCAAAGGTAATTGCTAAAAATAATCCAAAAATTCCCCATCCCTGTTTAATTGTTGGGTAGGCCATTTCTACTTCTGCTTCAAACTGCCTTTGTTCTACTTCAGTTTCTGTTATAATTTCACTCATTTCTCTGATATATTTTTACCTTTTTTTATTACAACCTGAGAGCCCATTGTTTTAATCATTTGACTATAAAACTCTCTTAAAACGTCATAATACTCTTTCGTAAACGACACTGTATTTATTGAAAATGAAGTTCGTACTAATAATTCTTTTCCGGCTAATTGAGAAGTAAGTGTAAAACTTCCTGAATTGTCAGGCAAAGTAATTTTCTTACTTTTCGGATAATCCTCAAATTGATAATCATCTGGAAGAATAAACTTCACCAAATAAGTTTTGGTTCTAGGGTAATTGAAATCAATTCGATATTGCCTGGTTTCTTTTAAGAATGGATTTTTTAAATCATTATTTTCAAACAAGTTAAGATATTTAAAATCACTCTCGTCACCCAAACCGCTCTCTAAATTTAAATCACACTCCATTTGTAATGAAAGATTTACATTCTCTTGATTTTTAAAATGAAGGGAATCGATTCGGAAATCGGACTTTTCAAGATCAAATAAATCAGACATCCATGTTTCAGCACCAACTTCAGCCAATCCTTTCCTGCTTTTAGCCGCAAAATACCCTGTTTCGCGTAATTTAAAATTACAAACTGGTCTCTTTAAATCAGAATAATCATAGGTTATTAATAAATCCTCATGATTCTTATCATTGGGAACAATTTTAGCCCAATATGGCTTCCTTTCCTTCAAAACAAAAGCATGATAATTTAAATCTTTTTCTGCCAATAATCCATATGGGCGATAAGGGGATGTTGCATTTAGAAAATGTCGCTTGCCATACAACTCAACACAAGCCAGCACTTGGTCGAACTGACTTAGCAATGGATATGTTTTTTGAATTAACCCACGAGTATTGGATCTGGCCAAAGCGGGATTACAATCCAATCCTGCTTCACGTAAAAGTAGTACAAGTAAATAATTGATTTCCGCATTAGTTCCCTCTTTCTCTTCCAACACATTGGGTGCCGATTTTTCAGGATAAATTCTATACTTTCCATCCCATTTTACATGGGTTCGTACAAAATCATAAATCTTTTCTATTTTCTCCCAATTGTTTTCGCTTCCATCCAAAATTGCATCCAGTTGCTTTTTTGCAAAATTTGTACGCCCTAAAAATTGAACCTTTTCGGTATATTGTTCGGCCAACTCTTCATAAGTTGTCATCGAATTTACAAATACCGGTGAACCTCCTAAGGAACTTTCATCTCTAGTATAATATCCTGCCAACTGAAAACGCAATTGTTCAATAAAATCATAATGATTATTCACATGAGCTTCTTCCTTTATCGATGGCAAATTGGTTAAAACCCATTCATTAGTTTTGGATTCAGGATATTTTGCTTGAATTTGATCACCAAACATCACCAAATTGTATCGGAAAGAATCAGGCATATTTACTTTTAAAGCACTATAAAAGGTTGGTATTTCATCTTGAAAATACCATGTATCCAAATAAGAATAGAAATGAGAGTTGGTTGTATATTTGTATTCAATTATGGATCCCACCTTCACATCGGGCATAGTAAATCGCACCTCACCATAATTTTCGTCTACATCAACATCGTATATAGACTTATTTGAGACTTCCGTAATTTCAGATTTGCCAAACTCATTCAAATTAGTTGTTTGTCCTTTTACACCTGAAATATTTTCCAATTGATCTTTTCGATAGTATGACAATTTTATATTCGCTTGATTAAATCCTTCCTTCTTTAGTATTTTTATTCGTACATGATAAAAATAACGAATTGCAGCATAACTTAACTCAACGGTGCATGTTTTACTAAGAACAACTGCAGATGCATCCTTTTCATAAGAACATTCTTTTAAGGCAAATTCATCTTTAGATATCTTACCATATTTAAGTCTCTGAGCATTCAATGTACTATACGTAAACTGCAAAAAAAGCAATAGTAATACTGAACGCAATATAGTTTTCATAAGAATCAATTTAGAACGTTTAAAATAAACAAAATATTTATACTTCCCTTCTAATTAATTCTCTTATTCTAAAATATCACTAAACTTTATTAATATAGATTTAGTAAAAATTACAACATCCACAAAACATAACAATTCAAGATTAATGAAAGGCGGAACTTTCCTTAGAATAATGCGTAATAAAAGAGTTATTAGAAACATTATTTACAAATTAGACAAGTACCGAGAAATACCTTTAACCGAATAAATCATGATCAGAAATATTGTCTTTCTATTTTTTCTTCTATTTATTTCATCATGTACAAAAGAAACTAAACAAACTGCTTCGGAAGACGATGCTTTTGTTAATTCATCTGTTTATAATTTACTGAAAGAAAAAAAAGCCACCTACAAAAAAGCTCTTAGTAATAATTACGATTCATCAAGAATTGTACTTCAAGAATTACTATTCTCCCTTGATACATTATCGGAATCAAATAAAAAATACGCAGCACAATTTTACTCAAGTATTGCAAGTGAAGAATTTTTAAAACAAGGTTCACCTAAAGCTGATAGTTTAATGAGGATTGCAAAAAAACTGTTGATAAACTACAACGATTCAGCAGACTATTGCAACATATATATGGATGAAGGTCTAATTTTAATCCGTAAAGGTGAAAATGACTCTGCAATTTCAAAATATCGCAAAGCAATTACTCTCGCCGAAAAATATAAGGATACTCTAAATCTAATTCTCAGCATGACTAATTTAGGAACCATAATGCTGGAACAAAGTAATAGTGACGAAGGTCTGAATTATCTTAAAGCTGCCTACAAAATATGCAATGAAGATAAGTATCTTCAGAACAAGGCCGACTTAAGCAATAATTTGGGTGTTGTTTATGAACGAAGAGCAAATTACTCAACGGCTTTGGACTATTACAGTAAAAGCATAAGCTTAAATGAGAAAATTGGATCGCAACAAAATTTCCTGAATCCAATCAATAATATGGCCAATATCTATTTAGAATTAGGCAATGATTCCTTAGCATTAATAAATTACGAAAAGGTTCGTGAAATTTCGCATGAAATAAAAGATTATCAACTTGAGGCAACTGCATTAATCAACATTGGTAATTTATATTATACAAAACATGATTTAACTAAAGCTTATCAATATTCTAATGATGCTTTGCAAATTCTAAAATCGTTTCCTGAGTCCTATCTTCATTCGATCCTATATTTAAATCAGGGATCAATCGAAAAATACAATGGAAATCTT
>JBFFMG010000037.1:0-16750 GCA_041554215.1 Labilibaculum sp. | reverse complement strand
GAATTATTCCAAGTATCAAGGTTTTGTGGTGTTACATGGAACAGATACGATGTCGTATACTGCTTCGGCTTTGAGTTTCATGTTGGATAATTTGCAGAAACCAGTAATTTTAACCGGGTCTCAATTACCAATTGGCACGTTGCGTACTGATGGAAAAGAGAACCTGATTACTGCTATTGAAATTGCTGCAGCCTATCAAAACGGACAGGCTATGGTGCCAGAAGTTTGTGTCGTGTTTGAAAATAAGCTTTTTAGAGGAAACAGAACTACAAAGCACAACGCCGAGCATTTTAATGCATTCCATTCATATAATTACCCGGATTTGGCATCAATTGGCATCCATATTAATTATAATTATGCAGCAATTCATTACCCAAGTAAACCTGGGGATTTAGAAATCTCGACATCACTTGATTATAATATTGCTATTTTGAAGATATTTCCGGGTATAAATAAAACCGTGATTGATTCAATTCTAAATAGTAAGGGCTTAAAAGCTGTAATAATGGAATCGTATGGTGCTGGAAATGCGCCAACCGATAAGTGGTTTATTGATTCTATAAAAGCAGCAATTGAAAATGGAATAATAGTATATAATATTACCCAATGTGCTGCAGGGAGTGTTGAGATGGGCTTATATGAAACTAGTCTTGAGCTGTTACGAGCTGGTGTTGTTAGTGGTAGAGATATAACAACAGAGGCTGCTGTTACTAAACTTATGTATGTGCTAGGGAAAAACCTAAATACAGAACAAATCAAATTCCTTTTAAATAAATCCTTGAAAGGCGAATTAAGCCAATAGTTTATTTGTTTTTCACATTTTTTTTGTAATTTGGTGCACTGTTTAGCAGCTTCTGTATTACATAAAATTGAAGTCGTGAGGAAGATGAGGAACAGGTATAGAAAGGCTTTGTTTATTGAAGAGAATATTTAACTAAGTAATTAGTTGATTTATAGATCGCAATCGTTTAATTTTGTAAAAAATAATTTCGTTAATTAAAATTTGAAAAACAGACTATGAAAAAGTTATTTGCATTTATAGCAGTTATCGGGATGCTAAGCTTAGGAGCGTCAACAAACGTATTTGCTCAGGATGAGACAGCAGAACAAGCTACCGTAGATACAACGCAAGTTGCAGAGGAAGTTGCTGAAGTTGTTGAGGAAGCTACTCCAGTAATGGAAGAAGAAGTTATCGAAAGTACTTCTTTTCACCAAGTTGTGAAAAAGCAATTCATCCAAGGTGGTGCTATGTTTATGAGTTTTGTATTGTTAACACTTATTTTAGGTTTAGCTCTTTCTATCGAAAGAATCATTTACCTAAATATGTCAACAACTAATACTAAAAAATTGTTCGCTAATCTTGAAGATGCATTGAACAACGGTGGTGTTGAAGCAGCTAAAGAAGTTTGTAGAAACACTCGCGGTCCTATTGCTAGTATTTTCTACCAAGGTCTTGATCGTATTGATGAAGGTGTTGAAGTAGTTGAGAAATCAGTTATTTCTTACGGTTCTGTTCAAATGGGTCTGTTAGAAAAAGGTCTTTCTTGGATTGGTTTGATGATTGGTCTTGCTCCTATGTTAGGATTTATGGGAACTGTAATTGGTATGATCGACGCTTTCGATTCTATCCAGTCAATGGGTACTATTTCTCCAGCAGCTGTAGCAGGTGGTATTAAAGTAGCTTTGATTACAACAGTATCTGGTTTGATCGTTGCGATGATTCTTCAGGTATTTTATAACTACTGTACTTCAAAAATTGACAGTATCGTAAACAACATGGAAGATGCCTCTATTACTCTTCTTGATATCCTTGTAAAACACAACTTGAAAAAATAATTTTAGACTATGTCAAATACATTGAGTAAATATTTAAATATTCTCA
This sequence comes from Labilibaculum sp., assembly GCA_041554215.1. Classification (GTDB taxonomy): domain Bacteria; phylum Bacteroidota; class Bacteroidia; order Bacteroidales; family Marinifilaceae; genus Labilibaculum. Next base: position 14,868 of record JBFFMG010000037.1, on the reverse strand, counting down.
CCTATGTAATGATTGGTCTAACAGCAATTTTTGTTGCCATGTTTTATTTAGGTGGAGACTTACCAAATCAGCCATATACAACGCCAGTTTATACTGATGTTTTAATACATTGGGCAAAAGCGTTATTTATTGTTTGTGCTGGATTGTCACTCCTTTTTCCAATTATTCAATTAATAGTTAACCCTAAAGGTGCTATTAAAGGTTTGGCTGGATTAGTGGGCTTGGGATTAATTATCTTTATTGGGTATTCATTATCCGATGGAACTCTTTTAAATCTTCCTGGTTATACAGGTGCAGATAACACTCCAGGCGCGTTACAATTTGCTGACACTGTCCTATATACTATGTATATTTTAGGTGTTGGAACAGTTGTTGCGATAGTTGTAACCGAAGCATTAAGAAAATTACGTTAAGTAAATGATTCGGGTTTTTAATTCGAATCGATATAACTTTTAGATTATAATATTATGGCAAGAAAAACACCAGCGATTAATTCGAGTTCGATGGCCGATATTGCATTCTTGTTGTTAATTTTCTTCTTGGTTTCGACTACTATGGACATTGATACAGGTATCTATAAAAAGCTACCTCCAATTCCAGAAGATGAGGAAATAGACGCACCAAAAGTTAAACAACGTAATGTTTTAGCTATTTTGGTTAACCGCAACGATGACTTATTGGTTAATGGAGAGGTTCTTGATGTTTCACAATTGCGTGAGAAAACTAAAGAATTTATCCTAAACCCGTTAAATCTTGAATCTTTACCTGAGAAAAAATCGACTGCAATTCCATTTTTTGGGGATGTAATGGTTTCTAAAGGATTAGTTTCATTGCAAAATGACCGCGGAACTAGTTACCAAATGTACATTAAAGTACAGGACGAATTAGCTGCAGCTTCTCGTGAATTAAAAGATGAGAAGTCAATGCAAAAGTGGAACAAGAAATACGAAGATTTGAACGAGGAGCAGCAAGATGCTGTTCGAGATTACGTTCCTATGCAGATTTCTGAAGCGGAACCTAAAAATATAGGAGGGAAAAAGTAATGGGAAAATTTAAAAAAGGTGGTTCTAAAGAACTTCCGGAAATTTCAACAGCATCTCTTCCTGATATTGTATTCATGCTTTTATTTTTCTTCATGGTTAGTACAACTATGCGTGAAGTTGAATTGAGTGTTGATGTTATGGTTCCAACAGCAAAAGAAATTGTGAAATTGGAAAAAAAGGACCTTGTAAGTAACATCTACGTAGGTATTCCAATGAGACAGTTTGCAAAAACTATGGGTACAGAGCCTCAAATTCAGTTGAACGATCAGTTTGCTACAGTTGATGATATTCAAGCATTTATTTCTACGGAAAGAGAAGCGAGAAAAGAAGAATTGCGTAACAAGTTGACTACTTCGCTTAAGGTTGATCAATATACCAAAATGGGTATCATTATCGATATTAAGCAGGAGCTTAGAAAAGCTAGTTCGTTAAAATTGAACTATTCTACACGTGAAACAGCGGAATAATATTCCCAGTTTATACATATTAAAAAGGAGTCCATTTGGGCTCCTTTTTTTTTGTGCTAAATTTTTCGTTGCCCTATTTTTTGATTGTTGATATTATAATTGTTGTTCGTTTCTTTTTCACATTAATGTTATCTGAATTGAATAGGCAAGGGATGAGTTAAATACGGAGACTGTAAAATGGAAATAAAGTTGAAATTTAGTAAGATGTACAGGATCTTTAACTATTTAAAACATTGTAATGTATTAAAATTACTAGGATGCGAAATGCAAGAGCCATATTAGGAGCAGCATTACTTATGCTAGCGGGATGCGAGGTCGAAAATCCTGTTCAAACGGTTTCAGTCGTTGATATTTATAAGAATTGGCAATGGGATAGCGTTTTTGTTGCTAAAAATAAATACATCAGTTTAGCGGTAGTTCCTGATGCCGCAGGACGAGTTCTTGAATACATCTTAGGAGAAGTGACATGGCTTTGATTGAATCCCGAAATGTTCGGGAAATCATTTGCTCCATATGATGAGGTGAGGCTTGAAGAGTGGCGAAACTTTGGTGGTTATCCTTTGATTCCTATCTCTGTTGATGATTGTGCCATGAATGCAAGTGGGGAGAAAATGAAACGTTGGCCACCTCCGGGAACTATGTGGTGATAGTCCATGTAAAGTTGGAAATTTGACAAACTAAATTTAGAATACGAGGGAGGGGTGAATCTTGCCATTTTTAATAGTGGAATAGTGACTGGCTATTTGGAAACAGAAGTGAAAACCCCCATTCATTACCTAGTTCCAGGAGAGAGTTGCGATTACAATGAAATTCATGGTGCCGTAAAAAATTTAACCACACCGGTATTGGGAGTAAATTTGGCAGAAATTATAACACAAAAATTATCCTGTAAAAAGAGTATTATCACAGAGCAGTATGGCATTTTTAACGAAGGAAGAGCGATTCTTAGATTTTTGGACAATTCAGATAAGCTTGTTACTGAAGTTGTACTGGAAGAGGTAAATCCATTAAGAGCATTCCCTTTTGAGTATCTGATGAAGAATATGGGGAATGTAGCTAAGGCAGAACTTTATATTGAAGGCATTCATAAAGAATTGCACTTGCTTGATTCGTGTGCTGTTTTTTTCAAATAATCACCTAAATCTTTGCTGATTATATGTTTCGGTCGTTTTTAAATAATCTTCAAGTAAGATAAAGTAAAAATATAAAAGCCAATCAAAAATTATTGATTGGCTTTTTTGTGACCCGTACAGGATTCAAACCTGTGACCTTCAGAACCGGAATCTGACGTTCTATTCAGCTGAACTAACGGGCCAATTACGAGTGCAAATTTAGAAAAATATTTTGTTCTGCATCGCATACAATCCTATTCCTGTAAATAAATATAATTCACAGCTTTAATCTGATAGGCCTAAACCATTAAAACCCAAAATTTAATAAAATAAGACTTCCACCTAAAACTCACTAAATATTTATAAACTTTTGTTAATTTTGCGGTTCGAAAGCAAGAAATAACCATATTTTATCAATTTTAGCATGGAGTACAATTTTAAAGAAATAGAACAAAAGTGGCAGAAGTATTGGACGGAAGAGAAAACCTACAAAGTTGAAGTTGATTCCGAGAAACCAAAATTTTATGTGCTCGATATGTTTCCATATCCTTCGGGAGCTGGTTTGCATGTGGGTCACCCACTTGGATATATTGCTTCGGACATATATTCTCGTTATAAAACTTTAAAAGGTTTTAATGTGCTTCACCCAATGGGATACGATGCATATGGTTTGCCTGCAGAGCAATATGCAATCCAAACAGGTCAACATCCTGCTGTAACAACCGAGGCTAACATTACCAGATATCGCGAGCAATTAAATAAAATTGGTTTTTCGTACGATTGGGATCGTGAAGTAAGAACTTGCGAGCCTGATTATTATAAATGGACTCAATGGGCATTTATTCAAATGTTCAATCATTATTTCAATAAGGAAAATGAAAAAGCAGAATCTATTGAATCTCTAATTTCAAAATTTGAGTTAGAGGGAAATGTGAATGTAAATGCTGCCTGTTCCGAAACTGAAGCTTTTTCGGCAGAGGAGTGGAAGGCTTTTTCGGACAACGAAAAACAAACTATTCTTTTAAATTACCGATTGGCTTATTTGGCAGATACAATGGTGAACTGGTGCCCTAAATTAGGAACCGTTTTAGCTAACGATGAGGTGAAAGATGGTCTTTCTGCACGAGGAGGATATCCTGTTGAGCAAAAGAGAATGCGTCAATGGTCATTGCGTGTTTCTGCTTATGCAAAACGTTTATTGGATGGTTTGGATAATTTAGAGTGGACTGATTCTTTAAAAGAAATTCAGAAAAACTGGATTGGTCGCTCCGTTGGTGCTGAAGTAAATTTTGGCGTGAAAGATTCCGATATCAAAATGGAAGTTTTCACCACTCGTCCTGATACTATTTTCGGAGTTACTTTTATGGTATTGGCTCCGGAAAGTGATTTGGTAAAGGAATTGACTACTCCAGAGCATCAAGCGGATATTGATGCCTATATCGAGGCAACGAATAAAAGGACTGAAAGAGAGCGTTTAGCCGATGTGAAAACGGTGAGTGGTGCTTTTACTGGTTCCTATGCCATTAATCCTTTTACAGGCGAAGAAATTCCTGTTTGGGTGAGCGATTACGTTTTAGCTGGATATGGAACGGGTGCAATTATGGCTGTTCCTGCTCACGATAGCAGAGATTATGCGTTTGCAAAACATTTCAATTTGCCAATCATTCAGGTGGTATCAGGTGGTGATATTTCTGAAGAATCTTACGATGCCAAAGAAGGACAATCGATGAACTCTGAGTTCTTAAATGGATTAGATGTAAAAGATGCTATTGCAAAGGCAAACGAGGAAGTTGAAGCAAGAGGTTTAGGAAAGAAAAAAATTAACTATAGATTGAGAGACGCTATTTTCTCTCGTCAAAGATATTGGGGCGAGCCTTTCCCTGTTTATTTTAAGGATGGAATGCCTCAAATGATGGATTTGGACAAGCTTCCTTTGGAATTGCCGGAAATTGATAAATACTTGCCAACAGAAAGTGGAGAACCACCTTTGGGACGTGCAAAAAATTGGGTTACCGAAGATGGATATCCAATTGAATTAAATACTATGCCTGGATTTGCTGGATCATCAGCCTATTACTTGCGTTATATGGATCCTCGCAATAATGATGCCTTAGTTTCTACTGAAGCGAATGAGTATTGGCAAGATGTCGATTTATATATCGGAGGTACAGAGCATGCTACGGGTCACTTAATTTATTCTCGTTTTTGGAACAAGTTTTTATTTGATATCAACGAAGTATGCAAAGATGAGCCATTCAAGAAATTGATCAATCAGGGAATGATTCAGGGACGTTCTAATTTTGTTTATCGCGATAAGCAATCGAACAAATACGTTTCGCACGGATTAATTGAGAAGTACGATACTACAGCAATTCATGTTGATGTGAATATCGTAAAAAATGATATTCTTGATTTGGAAGCCTTTAAAAACTGGATGCCTGAATATAAGAATGCAGAATTCATTTTAGAGGATGGAAAATACCATTGTGGTTGGGCAGTAGAAAAAATGTCTAAATCCATGTTTAATGTGGTAAATCCTGATGTAATTGTTGAAGAATATGGAGCAGATACACTTCGTTTGTACGAAATGTTCTTAGGTCCATTAGAAGCGCACAAACCTTGGGATACTAATGGTATTGATGGAGTGCATAAATTCTTGAAGAAATTATGGAGATTGTTCCATAACGATAATGGTTTTGAAGTTTTGGACAATGAACCAACTAACGATGAGTTAAAGGTTCTTCATAAAACCATTAAGAAAATTCAAGATGATATTGAGCGTTTTTCTTTTAACACCTCAATTTCAGCATTTATGATTTGTGTGAATGAATTGTATACCTTAAAATGTAATAACAAAGCAATTCTTGAAGATCTTTTAGTAATTCTGGCTCCCTTCGCACCGCACGTTTCAGAAGAACTTTGGACTTTGTGTGGAAATACAACAAGTATTACAAAAGCAAGTTTTCCAGAATTTAAAGCAAGTTTTATTCAGGAAAACACCTATAAATATCCAGTTTCATTTAATGGTAAAATGAGATTTATTCTTGAATTACCAATAAATCTTACAAAGGATGAAATTGAAAAGGAAGTTCTTTCTCTGGAGAAATCTCAAAAATGGATTGAGGGGAAAACACCTAAGAAAATTATTATCGTTCCTAATAAGATAGTTAATATAGTAGTCTAAATAATAAATAAACAAATAAGTTATAAGCTTTAAGCTTTGTTGACTATTTGACGACAAAGTTTAAAGCTATTTTTTTAAATACAAGATGAAAATAAATTATTCAGAATTAAAATCCCTAGTTGTAATTACCATTGGGATGGCCATATACACCTTTAGTTGGTCTGCCTTTTTAATCCCATCGGGCATAATTGGAGGAGGAGTTAGTGGTATTGGTACATTAATCTATTTTGCAAGCGAAAAAGCAATCCCTGTAGGTTATTCCTATTTTATTATTAATTCGTTTTTAATACTGATAGCGCTTAAAATATTAGGAAGTAAATTTGGTGTTAAGACAGTATATGCAATTATTGTAGGCTCCATAATGTTTTCTGTTTTGCCTAAGCTTATTCCCGAACCGCTGGTGAATGAGAAATTTATGGCAGCAATAATCGGTGGTGCATTATCCGGAGTTGGAGTTGGTATTACGATATCGCAAGGTGGTAGTTCCGGAGGTACCGATATTATTGCAATGATTATCAATAAATACAGAAATATCAGTCCGGGACGTATTATATTATATCTTGATATTTTTATCATTGCTTCATCCTATATCGTGTTTAAAGATGTACCCACTATTGTATATGGGTATGTAGTGATGTCTATCACCGCTTATGCTATTGATATGGTAATTTCTGGATCGAAACAATCAGCTCAGCTTTTTATTATTTCTGCAGAGTATGAAAAAATTGCCGATGAAATAACAGGGACAATGAATCGAGGAGTTTCTGTATTGGATGCAACAGGTTGGTATTCAAAAGAAAACAAGAAGATAGTAATGGTTATCGTTCGCAAACATGAAGCTCAGTCAATATTTCGATTGGTAAAACAAATTGATGGAAATGCCTTCATTTCAATGGGATCAGTTATGGGGGTTTTTGGTTTGGGTTTTGAAGAAATTAGAGGGTAATAGTTATGGAAAAGAAGAGTTCAGCGCTTACAACAAAATTCGATTTTCAATCTTACCTAATTATTACAATTGGTTTGTTGGTAGGCTCACTTGCATGGACTGGATTTATTATTCCAGCAGAAATTGTTGGTTCTGGTGTTGGGGGTATTGCAACAATTATTTTCTACATTACCGGATTTAAAGTTGGTTATAGTGTATTTCTAATTAACTCAGTATTTCTTCTTGTTGCATTGCGGGTTTTAGGATTTGGCTTTGGGATTAAAACGATTTATGGAATTGTTGTTCTTTCCTTTTTTCTTTGGCTATTTCAATCCTTAATAACAGAACCATTGGTATCGGATCGATTCATGTGTGCTATTATTGGAGGAATACTGGCGGGTGCAAGCGCAGGAATGATTTTGTCTCGAGGAGGAAGTACGGGAGGAACTGATATTCTTGCGATGATGATTAATAAGTATAAGAATTACAGTCCTGGACAATTATTACTCACCATTGATGTCGTAATCATATCTTCATCGTATTTCTTGGAACACTCCATTGAACAAGTGGTTTATGGCTTTGTTACCATGGGTGTTAGTGCCTATTGTGTCGATATGATTATCGAGGGAAGTAAACAATCTGTACAAATTTTTATTTTTACCAGAAAACCCGATGAAATAAGAAAAGAAGTTGTTCACACTTTAGATCAGGGAATTACTCTGCTTACTGGAACAGGTGGTTATAGCGAAAAAGAGGTTAAAGTGTTAATGTTATTGGCTAAGAAAAGGGAATCGCAAACAATTTTGAATATGATTAAATTAGTGGATCCGGATGCATGTATATCATTGGGTAGTGTAATGGGAGTTTATGGTAAGGGCTTCGATAAAATAAAGTAGGAAACCCTTAAAAAAGCTTAAAACAGAAAGCTGATTTTAAAATTAGTTGTGTCACTAAAAAAAACAGTTATACCTTTACGCTTCTAAAAATATAAATCCACTATGAGAAAAATTTTCAGCTTTAAATTATTGCTAATTGCTGGTGCTGTTCTGTTAGGTTTAATTGGACTTAAATGGCATTATAAGGAAGGGCCAGTTAAAGAAATTGATCAGGAAGTAGTGGTAATTGATTCTACCGAGAAAGAACAAGTGCATTTGAAATATGGTTTCCCAATTGACGAATTTGCTGTTGAAACAAATGAGGTAAAACGCAACCATAGTTTATCTACTATTTTAAGACAATATGACATTAGTTTTGGTACTATAGATGCGATAGCAAAAAAAGCGAAGAAAGTTTTTAACGTTCGACGAATAAAATCCGGACACGAATACTCCTTACTTTTCACAAAAGATAGTTTAAGAACGCCAGAGTATTTTATATATGAAAATACACCTGTTGAATACATTGTATTCGACTTGCGCGACACTCTAAATGTGTTTAAAGGAGAAAAGGAAATCGTTAAACATAGGAAGCAGGTTAAAGGTGTTATTGAATCATCCTTATGGAATGCGATGGTTGCTGCCGATTCGGATCCATTATTATCTGTTGAGCTTTCCGATATTTACGCTTGGACCATTGATTTCTTTGGGATAGGGAAGGGCGATCAGTTTAATATTATTTACGATGAGTCTTTTGTTGATGATAAACCCATCCATCAAATAAAAGTTATTGCGGCAAATTTTGTGCATCATAACTCAGATAATTACGCCTTCGCATTTGTAGAAGGAGATAAAGAAGGATACTTTGATGAGCAGGGGAAGAGTCTGCAAAAAGCGTTTTTAAAAGCTCCTTTGCGATATTCTCGAATCAGCTCTAAGTTTTCTAATAACCGCTATCATCCTGTTTTAAAAAGATATCGAGCTCATCATGGTGTCGATTATGCCGCACCAACAGGAACACCAGTTCAATCAATTGGAGATGGTGTTATTACTAAAAGAGGATATCAGGCAAATGGTGGTGGAAACTACCTTACCATAAAGCACAATAGTGTTTATTCAACGACTTATATGCATCTTTCTCGTTTTGCAAAAGGTATGAAGAGTGGAACTAGGGTTAAACAAGGTGAAACAATCGGCTATGTGGGTGCAACAGGACTTGCTACCGGCCCTCATTTAGATTTTAGAGTTCATAAGAATGGGGTTGCAATAAATCCTTTGAGTATGAAATCGCCTCCAGTGTCACCAGTTAAAGAGGAAAACGCCGGCAGATATAAAATAGAAATGGAAAAGTTGATGCTGGAATTAAACCCACAAGAAGCAGTTACTTTAAAAAACCTAGAACAAGCAGTTACTCAAAAGTAAGTAACTGCTCAATAATCTTAGGAAAAAATTCATATTCTAGCTTATGGATTTTTTCTGCAACATCTTCTGGTGTATCCATTGGTTCAACGATGCATTTGGCCTGATATATTATCTTTCCTTCATCGTACTTCTCATTAATTAGGTGAATGGTAATACCACTCTCCTTCTCTTTGTTTTCGACAACAGCCTTATGAACATTCATACCATACATTCCTTTTCCACCATACTTGGGCAAAAGAGCAGGGTGAATATTTACTATGGAATTGGGATATTTACGAAGAAGATTAAGAGGAAGTAGCCAAAGAAATCCAGCCAAAACTATAAAATCAACCTTTTTCTCGCTTAAAAAATCAATTATTTTATCAGAATCGTTAAATTCTAACCTCGAGAAAACTAAAGTTGGAATATTTAGGCTTCTGGCTCTGGAAAGTACAAAGGCATTGGCATTGTTGGAAAGAATTGCAGTAATTTCGAATTCTGGTTTGGTGCTAAAATATCTTGCTATATTTTCGGCATTACTTCCTGATCCAGAGGCAAATATGGCTAGTCGTTTCATGTTGTTTTTTCAAAGGTGACTCAAACAACAAATATATACAAAAGGCATTTCGCAGTGAAATAATTTCGCAGAAAAGGAAAAAGAATTACCTTTGACCGCAACTTTGTGAAATAAATTTGAATTATTTGGAGTAAATTTATTCCTTTGCACAGTTGAAAATTAATTAATATTATTTAATCACTTAAAATTTAAAAGTTATGTCTGATATTGCATCTAGAGTAAAAGCTATCATAGTTGATAAGTTGGGTGTGGACGAAACTGAGGTAACACTTGAGGCTAGTTTCACTAACGATCTTGGAGCTGATTCATTGGATACAGTTGAGCTTATCATGGAATTCGAAAAAGAATTTAACATCGCTATTCCAGACGATCAAGCAGAAAACATTGGTACTGTAGGTGACGCTATTTCTTACATCGGAGAGAACGCTAAGTAATTATTAACCAGAACCATTCTTATGGAATTTAGAAGAGTAGTAGTAACTGGGCTCGGAACAATTAACCCAATTGGTAATTCTATTGCCGAATTTTGGGATAATTTGGAGAACGGAGTGGGTGGATCAGGAATGATTACTCATTTTGATGCTTCAAAGTTCAAAACTCAGTTTGCTTGCGAGGTTAAAGGTTTCGACCCTGGTGATCATTTTGATCGCAAGGAAGCTAAGAAATTAGATTTGTATGCACAGTATGCTTTGGTTGCGGCCAAACAGGCTATTGAAGATTCAAATCTTGATCTTGAATCGGAAGATTTAACAAAAGCTGGAGTAATTTGGGGTTCTGGTATTGGCGGAATTAAGACTTTCTTAGATGAGGTTACAGGATATGCAAACGGGGACGGAACTCCTCGTTTCTCTCCTTTTTTCATTCCTAAGATGATCTCTGATATTGCCGCTGGACATATTTCTATGAAATATGGATTCCAAGGACCAAATTATGGTACTGTTTCTGCATGTGCTTCGGCTTCTCATGCAATGATTGATTCAATGAATTATATCCGTTTAGGTAAAGCTAATATCTTTATCACCGGAGGTTCTGAAGCATCAATTAATGAAGCAGGTTTGGGTGGATTTAATTCTATGCAGGCATTGTCTACAAATAATGAGGAGTATAAAACTGCATCTCGACCTTTCTGTAATACTCGTGACGGTTTCGTTATGGGTGAAGGTGGCGGTTGCTTGATTCTTGAAGAATACGAGCATGCTAAAAAGCGAGGAGCTAAAATTTACGCCGAAATTGTTGGTGGTGGAATGTCTGGTGATGCTTATCACCTAACAGCAACTCATCCGGAAGGAAGAGGAGCTATTAATGCTATGAGAATGGCGTTAGAAGATGCTAACCTGAAACCTGAGGATATTGATTATATCAATGTTCACGGAACATCTACTCCTGTTGGAGATATTCCAGAAACAAAAGCGGTTCAGACAGTGTTTGGCGATCATGCCTATAAATTGAACATTAGTGCAACAAAATCAATGACTGGTCACTTACTAGGTGCAGCAGGATCTGTTGAAGCAATTGCCTGTATTTTGGCGTTGAACAATCAGACAGTTCCTCCTACAATTAACTTTAGTGAGCCGGATCCTAATATTGATGAAAAACTAAATCTTACACTTCACAAAGCTCAAAAACGCGAAATTCGTGCGGCCTTGAGTAATACATTCGGATTTGGTGGGCATAATGCTTCTGTTATTTTCAAATCATTCATTGAATAATTTGTGATAAAGTCTATATTTCAATCCATAAAACTTTTTTTCTTTCCTGAAAGGGAGTTTTATGGATTGTTTTTTGATTTACTGGATATTCAACCTAAAAATCCAGAGTTGTATGAATTAGCTTTTATACACAAATCTGCTACCATCCAAAAAAAAGGTTATGGTTTAAATAATGAACGTCTCGAATATCTTGGAGATGCCATCTTAGGAGCCATAATTGCAGATATTCTTTACAAATACTTTCCTAATAAAGACGAAGGATTCTTAACTCAAATAAGATCTAAAATTGTTAGTCGCGAATCTTTAAACAAACTTGCAGTTAAAATTGAACTCAACAAGCAGGTGGTTTCCAACGTAAATTTGAATAATAATAAACATATTTACGGAGATGCATTTGAAGCATTTATTGGAGCTATTTATCTGGATCAAGGATACGACAAAACAAGAAGGTTTATTGAAGACAAAATTTTTAGAAATCACATTGATTTGGAAGAAGTGGTTACTGTTGAAACCAATTTTAAAAGCAAATTAATTGAGTGGGCTCAAAAAAACAAGAAAGATGTTTATTTTGATACGCACGAAGGCGGTATTGATAAATCATTGCAATTGCCTTTGTTTACTTCAGATGTGGAAGTAGAAGAGATTAAAATGGGGTCGGGAAAGGGAACTTCTAAAAAGGAAGCGCAACAAAAAGCAGCTCAAGAAGCTCTAACTAGAATTCGTTTAAGAGAGCTTGCCTCCTAATATCTACATTGTAAACTATTCCTAATAGATCCTCTGCGGTCGTTGTAATATCGCAAATAAAAGTATTTTGTTGATCATTTTTATGTTCAGACTTTATGATTTCGGTTTAGTCATTAAAAGGCATAAAAAAAAGGACGGTAACCACAACCGCCCTTTCATCTAACTATTAACCAAAATTTTTAATCAAGGAGATAGTTTCTTATAGATTCACTCTCCAATGGCAAATATAGTATCAAATTATTAACTTCAAAGGCGTTTTTGTGAAAATTTATCTCAGTATGCTCATTTTTTGTTAAAATATACTAAATCTAAATTCGGAAAAGCTTATTGCAATATGTTCGATTTCGGACTTGATAATTGTTATTGTTTAAACTTGTGTTAAAGATTGTTAAGCAAGAATAGCTACGGCGGGTTTTTTTTATATTTGTATCTATGAATCAAAAATATATTTGGCTTGTAACAATAGTGCTCTGTATTTCCTTATCAGGATTGATATTGGTGCAGATCAATTTTTTTCAGTCAGCATCTAAAATTAAGGAGGAGCAGTTAGCTCTTACAGTTAGTAAGGCTCTGGATCAGGTTGTGGCTGAATTGGAAAAAGCGGAGATTGAAAAGATTTTTTTGAAAGGTGGCGTTTTTAGCTTTACAAATGGTACGGTTGTTAGTTCAGCCAAGTCAGGATTTAATATCGATATTCCTATAGATGCTACTCACAATAAAACAAAATTAAGTTTTTATTCTGAAAATAAGGAGTACAGTATTGGAGAAGGTGTTTTGAATCCGGAAGGATTAACAGTATTATCAAAATGGCAGGATAAATTTAGTAAAGCTTTTAATGCAGGTGCTTATTCTCCAGGGATTATCGCTAGTCGATTAGCTAGTGCTCAGCTTAGTTTGAGTGAGCGAATTAATATGGATGAGTTGCCCTTATTAATTCAAGAGAAATTAAAAGATAATGGAATTAAGCTGAATTTTGAATATGCTGTAAAATCAAATAATAAATTTGAGAAAAGATCGAAGAACTATTTTAGAAATCCTTCTTTTGAAAAGTATAGTAAGCAGTTGTTTCCTAATGATCTGTTCTCTAATCTCAATTATCTTTATATTTATATTCCTGGACAGCAGAGGTATACCATGGAGTCTTATTCCATGCTAATCCCATCAATTGTACTTACTTTGGTGTTAATTCTTTCCAGTGCGTTTACGATTTATATTATTTTCCGACAGAAAAAATTATCGAATATTAAGAATGATTTTATTAATAATATGACTCACGAGTTTAAAACTCCTATTGCTACTATCTCTTTAGCCTCTCAAATGTTAAAGGATAATACGGTTACCACCACAGCATCAACTAGAGATCATATTGCAAAAATTATTAATGACGAAAGCCGACGACTTACCTATCAGGTAGAAAAGGTTTTGCAAATGGCTGTTTTTAATGAAGTTAGAATGAAGCTGAAATTAAAGACGGTTAGTGTTCATAAAATTATTCAGATTTTATTGCCTAACTTTACTATAAGGGTTGAGGACCGAAAGGGGAATATGTATCAGAATATTGATGCAGAGAACGATTTAGTGATGGCGGATGAGGTTCACTTAAGTAATGTTATTGCGAATTTATTAGATAATGCCATTAAGTATTGTAAAGATGCCCCCGAAATTAGTATTAGTACAAGGAATAAAAATAAAGGGATCGTTATAACGGTTACAGATAATGGTATTGGAATAACAAAAGAAGATCAAAAAATGATATTTGAACGTTTCTTTAGGGTTCATACCGGAAATGTTCACGATGTTAAAGGATTTGGTTTGGGTTTGTCTTACGTTAAAAAAATAACGGATGCTCACAATGGAAATGTTAGCGTGGATAGCATACCTGATAAAGGATCCAAATTTGAATTATATCTTCCCTTAAAAAAATAGATACATATGGAACAAGTTAAAATTTTATTAGCAGAAGATGATGCTAATCTAGGTCTTTTACTAAAAGAGTATTTGATTGCTAAAGGTTATAATACAACGCTTTGTGAAGATGGAGATAAGGCATACGATGAGTTTTTAAAGAACCCATATGATTTGTGTATTTTTGACATCATGATGCCACATAGGGATGGATTTACCTTATCGAAAGATATTCGTTTAATCAATAGCGAAATTCCTATTATTTTCTTGACAGCAAAGTCTATGAAAGAAGATGTGCTGGAAGGGTTTAAGCTTGGAGCAGATGATTACATGACCAAACCATTTAGCATGGAAGAGTTGTTGGTTCGTATCGAAGCTGTTTTGAGAAGAACTTCTGGAGTGAAAAGTGAAAATACGCAAGAAGAATTCAAGTTGGGGCGTTTTGTGTTTGATTCAAAGAAACAGTTTCTTCAAAATGGTGATGTTACAACTAAACTAACAACAAAAGAATCGGAGTTGTTAAAGCTGCTTTGTAATAATGTAAATAAAGTTTTGGAGCGTAATCTAGCTCTTAGAACGATCTGGTCGGACGATAATTATTTTAACGCCAGAAGTATGGATGTTTATATTACTAAGCTGAGAAAGCATTTAAAGCCTGAACCAGGCATTGAAATCATCAATGTGCATGGTAGAGGATACAAATTAATCATGTAACAGTTTACCTGATATAGAAAACGCCGATCATTTGATCGGCGTTTTTTTATGAGATAGCAATTCGCATAGCTTATTTAAGAATCGGATTCTGCTGCTTTTTGTTCTTTTTTTGATGGACGTGGTATATCGCATAGTTGTTGAAAAATATCCCAAACTGCTTTAGGTTCTAAATTACGAATTTCACTCATTATTTATTCCTCCGTTTATTATTT
>JBFFMG010000036.1:0-16788 GCA_041554215.1 Labilibaculum sp. | reverse complement strand
CTGCTTTTGATGTGGATAATTTTGAGCATTTTGTAAATATTCAGTCTGAGGCTGCTATTCGACACATGGCAGGCTCGTATCCTTATGATAATTTTGAAGATGAGCAGGCGGAAATTACTTTGCGTTCGGGTGGAAATGAGGTAAGTGAATTGTTAGAGAGCGAATTAACTGACCGATTGGAGATCGCTGGAATTGAAGTGATGGAAGCGAGAATTAACTATCTTGCTTACGCCTCTGAAATTGCTGGTGCAATGTTGCGTCGTCAGCAAGCTACAGCAGTGGTTGCAGCGAGGTTTAAAATTGTAGAGGGAGCTGTAAGTATGGTAGACATGGCTTTGGAGCAATTGGCCGAAAAGAATATTGTAGATCTTGATGAGGATAAGAAAGCAACAATGGTTAGTAATTTAATGGTAGTACTTTGTTCCGATAAAGATGTGACTCCTGTTGTGAATACTGGAACTTTGTATCAATAATTAATTAACTATGGCAAAAAAGAAATCATTTGTTCTGCGTCTTGATCCTGAGATGCATAAAAAGTTGGAGAAGTGGGCTGTTGATGAATTTCGTAGTACAAATGGACAGATAGAATGGATTTTGAATAAAGCGCTGATGGAGGCAGGACGAAAAAAGGAGGATGGCGCAATGGATGTTAATAAATTAGAAGAATAAAATAAGCCCAAATGTTTTTTAATATTTGGGCTTCAGTTATTAGGAGGGTTTAGTTAGTGATTTTTGCATGATGGAACGTCCATCTTTTTCGGATGCCTCGAATCCCATTTTCTCCATATATTTTAGATTCATTCCTGTGTCGCAATAAACAGAATGAATATCATGCTTGTAAAAAATATTACTTAGTTGATTGTACAAATAAGCGCCAACTTTAAAGTCGCGATATTGAGGCAGCGCATAATCCAATTCTATTCTTAAACCTACTTTTTCTTGCGATCCAATAAAAATTCCTGCCACTGCCATGTCTCTGAGTACAAACATTCCCATTTGTCCTTTTTCCATTTTATAATCTGGAAAGAAACTCTTAATGTCTTTTTTATAAAAGTCGAGAAAATGCATTAATAATTCGTCATTTTCCTTTATCTCAATGATTTTAAAGTCTTCTTTGCGTTTGTACATTTTTTGCAGATTATACAAGTTTGCACAAACAATAAGGAAGTTCATTATTCCTACAGGTAGTGATCCTATTAGAAATCCGTAAGCGGAAAAAAGAATAGCTCCTGCTAAATTGTACCACCTCAATTTTACGATTGAAGTCATCGTTAAAGAAACTAAAACCAATACCGAAGCGGCATAGCCAATCCATTCAAGTAATTGAATGCCTAAAATGTTATATTCCAGCATAATAAATTAAATAGTGAAATCAATAATTAGTAAAAGGATTCAAAAATGGTTGGGAGGTTACTGCAAAAGGTAGAAACCTTCCGATAACGAAAGGTTTCTCAAATGTACTAAACATTTCTTCTTCTTACAATCCAGTCATTAAAAATAATGGTTGCATCTCAAAGCTGTTGTATTTTGGTCTTAAACGATCAACGTTGTAATATCGATCAACATCAACCAATTTTTTAGAACTGGTGACGATATCTATTGGAGCATTATCGTATCTACCATTTCGGAGTGTAATTAATCGGCCATGAATTCCTTTTATGATTAAATCCAGTGCAAGATTTCCAAATGCCATAGGTACAATTGAATCGATAGCGTCTGGATCCCCGCAACGAACCATGTATCCTAACTTTTGATTGATTACGTTAATTGGTTTAGAATTATTGTATTTTGGAGACAGTAACTTTAGATGATCAGACACGCGATCGCCAATGCCGCCTAATTTTCGGTGTCCGTAATCATCTCTTATATCATCCTGAAAAATCATTTCTTCACCTGAGAAACTTGCTCCTTCCGAAATTAGAACTACTGAATAATGACTTGGATTTGAAAAGCGATCCTGTATCATTAATTCGGTGAGTCGTTCCATGTCAAAATTGTGTTCCGGAATTACACATCGGTTTGCTGCACCTGCAAGCGTGGGTAGTATTGCTGTGAATCCTGCGTAACGGCCAAAAACTTCCAATACAAGTAATCTTTCATGCGATCCAGCCGATGTTCTGAGACTGTGAGTTAATGATATTGTTCGTGTAATACAGGTACTAAATCCAATACAATAATCTGTGCCAGGAACATCGTTATCCATCGTTTTGGGAATGGCAATTACTTTAAAGCCTTCTTTGTACAAACGAACCCCATAACTTAGGGTGTCGTCACCTCCAATTGGAATCAAATAATCGATGTTCAGAAAGGCTAAATTAGCAAGAACTTCTTCTGTTAAATCATTAACATCATTATCGTATTTTTCTTTTAGGTGAGTAGGAATTCGATCTTTTGAAGTTTTTGAAGGATTAACTCTGGAAGTGTGAAGAAAAGTACCACCAGTTCGTCCAACTTTGTTTACTAACTCTTCACTGAGCGTAATATAGTTTTCGCTGTTATCTGCTTTTTTATCCCGAATGATATCTATTAAGCCTCTCCATCCTTTACGAATACCTATTACCTGATAACCTTCTCGAATTGCTCTAATGGTGACAGCACGAATAGCGGGATTTAACCCAGGGACATCACCACCACCTGTTAGAATTCCAATAATTCCTTTCGTTGAATTTGATTTTGACATAGTTAATATCTTAAGTGATTGACTACAATGTAATATCACTATAAGTTATCATTTTGTTAAGGGAAATTCAAGCAGTTGGAAGGGGAAGATTAGTTTATTATCAGTGAATTTGGTTATTAAGAATAATTCTAATTACTAAAGGCGTAAGAAATAATATTTGCACCCATTTTTAGAGCTTTTAGGTGATTTGTTTCGGTATCATTATGAACAGACGGATCTTCCCATCCATCACCTAAATCCGTTTCGTAAGTGTAAAAACAAACCAATCTGCCTTTGTGAAAAATTCCAAAGCCTTGAGGAGCTTTCCCGTCATGTTCATGTATTTTTGGAAGTCCGGTTGGGAATTCGTAAACCTGATGATAAATGGGGTGTGAATAAGGAACCTCAATTAAATCATCATTTGGAAATACCTTTTTTATTTCGCGTCGGAAATATGCATTTAGGCCATAATTGTCGTCTACATGCAGAAAACCGCCACCTTCAAGATACTTTCTTAAATTTGAAACTTCCTGATTATCTAAAACGATATTGCCATGGCCGGTTAAATGAACAATAGGGTAGGAGAATAAGTCAGGACTTCCAACTTCTACAATATTGGCATCCTTATGGATGCTTGCAATATTATTACGATTACAAAATTCGATAAGGTTAGAGAGAGAGCCCGGATTCGCATACCAATCGCCTCCACCATTGTATTTTAATAAGCCAATTCGAACCGTAGTATTTTGCGAAAATGAACACAAACTAAAGAGCAAAAAAAAAGTGATATGAATTAATTTACTCATGAAAGGTTTATTGGTTTTCTAAACTAATGATATTACAAGCTACTATTCCAGCAGTTTCTGTTCTTAATCGGCTTTCTCCAAGGGTAATTTCTTTAAATCCATTTTCTTTAGCCAGATTTACTTCTTCGATACTAAAATCTCCTTCGGGGCCAATTAATATTAATGCGTTTTGCTTTGCCTGATAAAGATTTTTTAAATGAGTTTTTTCACCTTCGTTGCAATGAGCGATGTATTTTTCTCCGTCGAAAGGGGCTGTAACTAAATCTGAAAATTTCGTTTGCTCATTAAGAATCGGGTGATATGCTTTAAGCGATTGCTTTACAGCAGATGTAATTACTTTGAACAAACGTTCGTGTTTTACCACTTTCCTTTCGGAGTGCTGACATAGAAGAGGTGTGAATTCATGAATTCCAATTTCGGTACATTTCTCCATATACCATTCTGTTCGATCCATATTTTTTGTGGATGCCAGAGCAATGTGTAACTTGTAATTCAGCTTCCCGAATTCCGTTTTGGTTTCAATGCATTCAACTGTGCACCTTTTAGGATGAGCGTCTATTATTTTTGCTTTATAAAGTGTGCCTTTACCATCAATTAGATGAATAATGTCTTCTTCTTTTAGTCGAAGTACTCTAATGCAATGTTTCGATTCAATTTCATCCAATTGATAAAATTGATTTTGAATATCTGGTGTGTAAAATAAGTTCATAAGCTTTTATCAGTAAGAAAAACATGATGGTACAAAGTTAGCTGATGTATTTCTATTGAGGGATTATTTTGGAAGAAAAATTTACCAAACCATAGGTTGATAGATTGCAGCAAGAATAAATGCTAATACCGAGAAGATTAGGCCAAACATAAATATAGTATAAGAAATGCGTAGAAAATGATATTTTCTACCTAAAACCTTTCCTAAAAAATATTGATCTTTAATTAAACTGTCATATAAATCATCGTAATCTGACATCATACCTTTTAATGCAACTGAATAATCAGTAAGATCCATTTTGTGAAAATTGCCAAAAAACATCAGGTTTACCTTTTTCTTTTTAATATCTTCTTGTGAGAATGTTCCAGACGTAACAATTGGTCTGGTTGCCAAAACAGAATAGGTAATTGTAAATAGACATACAATTAACAGGATAATACAGGGGATAATAAAATGCGGAACATCCATTATGTTCTTGAAAATAAAGAAGATGGCAGAAATTATTATCGAATTTACAGAAATCATTAAGTTGGCCTTTTTATCAGCAATAGAGCTTAGGTTAATTTGATTTCGTGATGTGACCTTAAACATGGTTTCGATACCGCGTTGTGGGGTTTTTAGTTTAATATTTTGTTGTTCTAATTTACCAACCATTTCGGTTAGTTTTTTAATTTCTTTATTTTGGTAGGTACCTACTTTTTCTACTACTTTCTGATAATTTACCTCTTTCTTTTTAGCTAGAGTTTTTTTGCCGTAATTAGTGTGGTAATGATGCTCCTTTAAAAAGCGTAATGTTTCTTCCCAATACATTTTTGGATGTAGTTCATGGTGAAGTATACCGCTTCTTTCTTCTCTCAGTTTTTCTGAGATTTTCATGTAATCTTTAGATGATAAGTGATGTAGATCAGCATCACAAAGTACGTTGCATAATTTTTCGTCACACGGGATATGAGGCATCTTTGTATGAGAAATGGCATTGGTTATTTGGTTGATTTTTTCTTCGGGGTAATTTTGATCTTCAAGAAATTTTCTAGCGTATGCAGCACTTATTTCTTCGTGCTTGGCAAAGTTTTCATAGTAACCAGTATCATGAAACCAAGCTGCTATAATAAGACTTTCCATTTCATCGGGGGATAAGCCTGTTTCCAAGCCTATTTTTTTTGCTTGTTTAACCACATTTTTAGTGTGTTCCAGGTTGTGATAGGTGAATATAGGTTGGTGGGTGCTTTCGATTAAGTTAGTAACAAATGTTTCCGTTTCATGGATGATATTCATTTCTCTTCTTTTTTGCTGATGTTGACTAAAGTAAATTGTAATGAATAAATATAGTCATTTAAGCGGAAATCGATTTGAAATATTTATAATAATACTGTGGTTCCCTCTTTTTTGTTGGGAATTGAGTCTTATTTATGTAATTTTAAATTCCTAAATAAAACCTCGAAGATACTATCAAATAATGAGCCGATTTTTGATTCTAAGCCTTGCTTTAGTAAGTTTTCTTGTTTTTTTCGAATCCTGTCATAAAAAGTCTGTCGATTCGAAATTGATATATATAATAGTCTCTAGCTATAAATTTCCATATTCTATAACCGAAGCAGATGAAACCTATAATTTGAAGAACGAATTAAGAGAAATTTCAGGTTTATCTTATTATAATGACAACAGTTTGCTTTGCGTGAACGACGAAAAAGGGACTATTTATAAATTTAGTTTAAAGAAGAAGGAAATTACGAAGAGGTATAAGTTCGATAGGTCAGGAGATTATGAAGGTATTGAAGTTGTTAAAGATAAGGTTTATGTTTTGCGTTCCGATGGAAATATTTTTGATGTTGATCATATGAAATCTGAGAATATTGTATCTGTTAAAAATGAAACAAAGCTTAATGCTGGGAACGATACGGAAGGTTTAGGTTTCGATCCTAAAAGTAATAGTCTTCTGATAGCATGTAAAGGGAATCCGGGTAAGAATACAGATTTTAAAGGGAAAAGAGCAATATATAAATATTCGCTCGACACAAAACAGTTGTCTGATTCTCCTGCTTATTTAATAGATCAGAAACGAATACGGGAAATTCTTGACTTTAATGGGTATTCTAGTTTTGCTGTAACATTATTAGAAAGTATTAATCCATCTGAGGGAGATGTTACCTTTCAGCCATCAGCGGTGGCAGTGCATCCTATTACGAATAATTTGTATGTGATTGGTTCTGTCGGCAAATTGCTGATTGTGATTAATCCAGAGGGAGAAATACTTGCTGTCGTAAAATTAAAAAGAAATATGTACCGACAACCTGAAGGAATTTGCTTTAGTCCCGATGGAACAATGTTTATTTCCAATGAAGGAAAAGGTCGTGCGGCTAATATATACAGGTTTAAATTTAATCAGTAGGGATTAGGTAAGTGGATTTATCTATAATCTTATAAAATAATGAAGAAGATATTATTATTATATATAAGTGTTTTATTCTCGGTAAACATTGCTATTGCTCAAAAAACAAGTTTTCCTGAGGCTCCTGCCCAATGTATTCTTGATCATTCTATATTTTTTATAGGTGATGTGGGTGAATCGGAAATTGTTGATTCCAATATTGAAATGCTCAAAGGTCAATTGGATGAGGTTGGGCAGAAAGGAACGCTGGTTTTTTTAGGAAATACAGTATCGAAAGAGTACTCTAAAGAAGCGATAGAGGATATTGACGAAGGTGATCCGAGTTTGGTTGAATTACTAAATTCGATAAAAGATTTTAAGGGTGAGTTGATTTTTGTTCCAGGCGAAAAAGAGTGGAATCAAGGGAAACAGTTTGGATGGGAAGCCCTTGTGAATTTGGAGACATTTATAGAAGATTATTTAGATCGGGGGGATGTTTTTCAGCCTTCAGGGGGTTGTCCTGGACCGGTCGAAATTGACTTAACGGATGAAGTGGTTTTGCTTATTATTGATTCTCAATGGTGGCTGCATTTGGGCGATAAACCAGAAGAAGAGTGTGAATTTGAAAGCACATCAGATTTTTTAATTCTGCTAAATGATGCCATCGAGAGAAATAAGAATAAGAAAATTGTATTTGCTACGCACCACCCTGTATATAGTGCAGGAAAGCATGGTGGAAATTTTGCTTTTCCCGGTCCCGTAGAATTGTATCGAAAACTTTTTGGGACATCGCAAGATTTTGCTTATCCTTTTTACAAGCAAATGCGATACATGGCACGAAAGATTGGTCAGGGACATGATGGAATAATCACAGTTTCGGCTCATGATAACAGCTTGCAGTTTGCCAAAAAAGACGGATCATTTTTTGTTGTTTCCGGTTCGGGAAGCAAGAGTGATTATGTGTCGCAAAAGAAGATGAATGTTGCGATTCGAGAAGTGGGATTTTCAAAAATTAACTTTTACTCAAATAATGAAGTCTGGTTGGAATTTTGGTCGGTAGGAAGAGATGGAAAAGGCGAACCCCATTTGGCATTTCGAGAAAAGCTTTACACAAAGGATATTCCTTCTGAAGAGGATTTGATTAATAAATATAAGGAAATTGATTTTTCAGATAGTACAATTACAATTGCCGCAAGCCAACGTTATGAGACAGAGCGGAAATTAAAAATGAAGATGCTGGGGCAGAATTATCGAAAAGACTGGGCTACTCCTATAAAAGTTTCTGTTTTTGATATTGCTAGAGAAAAAGGAGGACTGAAAATATTGAAAAGAGGTGGCGGACAGCAAACCCGTTCCTTGCGATTAAAAGCCAAAGATGGAAAGCAATATGTATTGCGTTCTGTTGAAAAATATACCGAAAAAGCAATTCCTCCCGGATTGGAAGGTACTTTCGCAGCCAAAATTGTTCAGGATGGAATTTCGGAATCCTATCCGTTTGCGGCTTTAGCGATTCCTAAAATGGCAAAAGCG
This sequence comes from Labilibaculum sp., assembly GCA_041554215.1. Lineage (GTDB taxonomy): Bacteria > Bacteroidota > Bacteroidia > Bacteroidales > Marinifilaceae > Labilibaculum. The sequence goes on along the minus strand of JBFFMG010000036.1, from coordinate 8,716 downwards.
GTAGGAGTTTATCATACCAACCCAAAAATTGTTTACATACCCGACGATCCACGCTTTGGAATTTATCAGGATGGTTTTAAGAATGAGTTGTTTCTTTTCGAGGAGCGTCCTGATGGTAATGTGTCTGACATGGATAATTTTGGGAATTCGGAAAATGTTTTAGGAACAGATAAGTTGCTTGAAAAGAGGTTTAAGAATTCAGATCTTCAAATTGACGAAACTGCTGTATTGCGTGCCCGATTATTTGATATTTTTTTAAATGACTGGGATCGGCACGATGATCAATGGAGATGGGCTACCTTTAAGATAGATGGAAAAACAATTGCCAGACCAATTCCAAGGGATCGTGATCAGGCATTTTTCTTTAGCGATGGAAAAATTCCCTGGTTAATAAGGAGGAAATGGGCTATGCCTAAATTTCAATCATTTGATTCTATTGTTGAAAATGTGGTTGGATTAGGTTTTAACGCCCGTTACTTTGATCGAAACTTTTTACAATCCAAAGATCGAAGTGATTGGATTGAAATGGCAAAAGATGTAAAGAATAAATTGAGTGATGAGGTTATTAGAGAGGCGGTAAAAGACTTACCTAAGGAAGTTTATGCTATTTCGGGTAATGAAATTATCCAGAAATTAAAGTCTCGAAGAGATCAATTGCCTTTATTGGCCGAGGAGTTTTATGAGTTTTTGGCTAAAGAAGTTAATGTTGTTGGGACGAATGATGATGAGAGTTTTGAAATTAACTGGATTGAAAATGGCCAGCTTAAAGTGGAGAGTCATCGAATAAGTAAAAAAGGGAATATAAAGGAACTTTTGTATCGTAGAATTTTTAGTAAGGATGAGACTAAAGAGGTAAGGATTTTTGGTTTGGGAGGAAAAGATAGGTTTGAGGTGAACGGAAATAAGGAAAATGGAGTGAAACTTCGAATTATTGGGGGAAAAGGAAAAGATAAGTTTAAATTAGATGATACAGGAAAACAAAATCTGATTGTTTACGATAAAAGAAAAACAAGTATTAAAGGAAATGGAGCGTATAAAAAGAGATTTGGAAAAAACTCTGAGGTAAATACTTACGATAGGAAATCATTTAAATACAATGTTGTAAGTCCTGGTGCGAACCTTAATTTTGTGAGTGATGATGGTTTGGTTCTTGGCGCAGGGGTAAATGTTAAAACCCAAGGGTTTAGAAAGGAGCCGTATGGAGCAGTCCATAAATTTTTAATCAATTATGCTTTTGCCTATCCATCGGTTGAATTAAAATATTCAGGAGAGTTTAAACAAGTGTTTCGAAAAACTGATTTTTTAACAGATATTCAGTACAATACACCAAATTTTCAAGGGTATTTTTATGGTTTGGGAAATGAGACTGAAAATATTGAAACTGATGATGACGCCTACAATAGAATACGAATGGGACAGTTTCTTATTAATTCATACTTTAAAAGACATTTGGGAGATAATCATAGCATTGCATTTGGTTCATTTTATCAGCAATTGGAGCTAAAAGCTACACCCAATCGTTTTATTACTGATTTCAGCAATCCAAATAATAATTTGAATCCTTTAACTGATTTTAATACAAGAAGATATATTGGTTTAAGTGCAAATTTCTTATGGGATTCGCGTGATCATTTAGTCATTCCGTCGAGGGGGATCTATTGGTCGTCGAGTTGGAAATACTTTATGGGATTAGAAAAGAACGATCACAATTTTTATAAGATTGAGACTGATTTAAGAATGTTTTTTAGTTTTGGAAGACCTCAACGAACCATATTGGTATTACGCACGGGTGCCGCTCATAATAGCAGTGGATATTCATTTTTTCAAGCGAATAAATTGGGTATGAAATCAAATTTGAGAGGTTATCGCCAAGATCGATTTGCGGGAGATGATGTCATTTTTCAGAACACCGATTTGAGAATTCGCTTGGCTCGTTTCAAATCTTATTTTTTAGGAGGAGAAGTGGGTGTTTTAGGTTTTAATGATTTTGGACGTGTATGGGTTGATAATGAGAGTTCTGGCAAGTGGCATAATGGCTATGGTGGAGGAATTTGGCTTTCACCCTATAAATTAATGGTAATTACTGCTAATTTTAGCCACTCGACAGAAGATAATATTGTTTCAATTGAATTTAAATATTTGTTTTAATATGATAATTCAATTAAACAATACATATTTACATTGAATTATAAAAAAGTAAAAATGGACGACAAAAAACCTGAAATTGAAAAGGGAGGAATACTGTTGGTTGAAGATGATTTTGTAAATGGTAAAATTATATCTCGTCTACTGGAAATGGATAAAATTCCTACTAATTGGGTTAAAAATGGTCGAGAAGCCTTGGAATTTTACATGCAAAATAAGGAGTCTGTTCTAATGGTTTTTATGGATTTGCAAATGCCTATTGTTGATGGATATCAGGCAACTATTGCATTGAGGGAGAATGGATTTGATAGACCCATTATTGCTATGACTGCCAACGCTTTTTCGGATGATCAAGTGAAATCTGCGGAAGTAGGAATGGATGATTTTCTTCTAAAACCTGTTTCGAAAATTGATTTGTTCATGATGGTTGAAAAGTGGATGAGTAAGGAAAGAAATTAATAAAACATATTTTTATAGAGAGTATTATTCGATTCATGAATCTATGATTTTTGTGAATTGTATGATGCTTGGAAATATTTTGTATTAAAACAAGAAGAAGTACGCATGATAGTTTGTATAGCTGAAAAACCAAGTGTTGCCCGTGAAATTGCTCTAATATTAGGCGCTAAAAGTAAAAGAGATGGATATTTTGAAGGAAATGGATATCAAATCTCCTGGACTTTTGGTCATTTGTGTGGCTTAAAAGAACCTCATGAATACGATTTGAATTGGAAGTATTGGCACTTGAATGACTTACCTATTATTCCTGCGCGTTTCGGTATTCGTGTAATACCAGATAAAGGGGTTCAGAAACAATTCGACACCCTTAAGAAATTGATTTCGAATGCTACAGAGGTTGTAAATTGCGGTGATGCAGGGATTGAAGGGGAAGTGATTCAGCGCTGGGTTTTGCACAAAGCTAAATGCAAAGTGCCAGTTAAAAGACTTTGGATATCATCACTAACAGAAGAAGCTATTCGAGATGGTTTTAATAACTTAAGGGATAGCAAGGAGTTTGATAGATTATATGCTGCAGGATCATCAAGATCAATTGGTGATTGGTTGTTGGGCATTAATGCAACAAGACTTTACACCTTAAAATATGCGAATGGAAAGTCGGTACTTTCCATCGGTCGTGTACAAACACCTACTTTGGCCTTAATTGTGAATCGTCAGAAGGAGATTGATAATTTTATTCCTCAAACTTATTGGGAGTTAAAAACCATTTATCGCGACGTGAGTTTTTCGGCAACTCATGGTCGATTCGATCAAAAGGAACAGGGAGTTGAGTTTCTGGAGAAAATAAAATCGGAACCTTTCGAGATTGTTTCGGTGGAGAAAAAAAGTGGAATAGAATTGCCACCAAGATTATACGATTTAACATCTTTGCAGGTTGATTGTAATCGGAAATTGGGTTTTTCAGCTGAAGATACTTTGCGGATGATTCAAAGTTTATATGAAAAGAAATTAACTACTTACCCAAGAGTTGACACGACTTATCTAACGGATGATTTGTATAAAAAAATTCCGGGAATTCTTCAAAAATTAACATCGTTTAGTGAATTTACAGAACCTCTTTTAAAAGCGAAAATTAAAAAATCGAAAAAGGTTTTTGATGATAAAAAGGTGACCGATCACCATGCCATTATTCCTACAGGCGTTGTGCCCGGAACTTTGTCGTATGATGAGAAACAGGTTTACGACATTGTTACCCGCAGGTTCATTTCGGTATTTTATCCAGATTGTAAGGTAAGTAACACCACCGTTTTGGGAAAGGTAACCACCATAGATTTTAAAGCAACAGGGAAACAGATTTTGGAACCAGGATGGCGTGTTTTGTATGCTAAAGACGGTAATATTGGCGATGGAGTTATTCTTCCTGATTTTGTGAAAGGAGAGAGTGGAGAACATGTTCCTGATTTGGCAGAGAAACAGACACAAGCACCAAAATATTATTCGGAGGCAACTTTGCTTCGCGCCATGGAAACCGCAGGGAAACAGGTCGATGATGATGAGCTAAGAGATTTGATGAAGGAGAATGGAATTGGTCGTCCTTCAACCCGAGCCAATATTATTGAAACCTTGTTTAAAAGGAAGTATATTAAAAGAGAAAAAAAACGTCTTGAGGCAACAATTACAGGTGTTCAGTTAATTGATACCATTCAAAATGAGTTACTTAAATCTGCAGAACTTACTGGACAATGGGAAAAAAAGCTTCGCGAAATAGAACTTGGCAACTATGAGGTCAATCAATTTATGGCTGAGCTTAAAAATATGGTTGTAGGAATTGTTTGGGATGTGAAATCGAGGAAAAATATCAGTCAAATTGAAGTGATTGATGAGGAGAAGGAGAAAGAAAAGGAGAAGAAAAAAGCGAAGGCAAAACCAGCAATAAAGAAGGAATTAACTTGTCCTAAATGTGGAGAAGGGAATATTTTAAAAGGCAATACTGCTTGGGGCTGCTCCAATTGGGGAAATGGTTGTAAAATTCGAATTCCTTTTGAATTTGAAGGAAAGAAATTAACCGACAAGCAGGTTGAGGCATTGGTGCTGAAAAAAATAACACCAAAAATTAAAGGAATTGAAATTGATGGGAAAAAGCAAAATGGACAATTGGGCTTAGCACCAGATTTTAGTATCGAATTTATTGCCGAAGAGGCAGAAGTTTGGCCTTGTCCGGTTTGTAAAACAGGTACACTTTTAAAAGGGAATGCTGCCTATGGTTGTTCCAATTATCGAAACGGTTGCAAATTTATAGTGCCTTTTGTATTCATGGAGAAAAAATTGAGCGAAGCTCAAATAAAATCTTTAGTTACTCAAGGAAAAACATCATTAATTAAAGGTTTTAAAGATCCACAATCTCAAGAATCAGTGGATGGTAAATTGATTTTGGATAACCAAGGAAAGATTATTTTTGGGAGGCAGTAATTGAAAGTTTTTTTGTGGTGCTGCGTTAACCTGTAAGAGGTTATTCTTTTAATTTGCCATTCTTAGTGCTTCCTTTGTAATACTTTCCATCATTATAGAATCTGATTTTTCTTCATCAGATAATCCTTTGAGTGGCATAGGTATTTGAAGAGGTTTATAATAATCTTTATCAAAATATATTTGATCTTTTACTTTGCATAAATAACTTGATATTTTAAGAATATCCATTAATCCATAGGTGAAAAGTTTCAAGGTATCTTTTCTGTATGAACGATTTCAAATCTTAGGTTAGAGCGATTATGTAGGATATTACGTTTTTGTAATTTTGAGTAGATGGTTTCAAAATGCAAGGGGTCAGATTTTTTATTCAGATATAAACGTTTTTCATAACTTATTTTACCGTTTATATCTTTATCTATTAAAACCTGAATGTAAACGCTATCATTTTTTTTAGTGATAATGTCAGTCTCAAAATATTCTCCTCCGCAAATACTATAGTCACCTTTAACAACTATCGTGTCTAATTCTGTCATTAATTCTGAGAAATTTCCTATATCTCTCACTATATTGAATGAGTTATGGTTTTTTTGACTAAAACCCAGTAAGCTCGAGATTAGAATCAATAGCAGCATCCAAATAGCTTTCATGTGCGCTAATAATTATTGATAACAGATAATCTTTCTACCTACTTAGCCTCTTTATACTTCTTAGGGTATTCGTAAAAAGCCAATTTACCTGTTCTTGCTTCAATATCAGACCATTTATCGACTTTAAAATCGATACCTATAACTGTACAGGTTGGTACAGCATTGTAAAACTCTTCAGTTAGGTTAAAGGCCAAATATTCAATACTTGGATTGTGTCCAACTACCATAATTGTATCATTCTCTTTTCCTAATTGATCTAGCATAGTGAGAAACTCGTGGGTTGTAAAACCATCGTACAAATCATCAATTTGCTCAATTAAATCGATTGGGTATTGCAATACATTCGCAAAAAGCAAAGTAGTTTCAATAGCTCGGTTGGCCGGACTCGATATAATTAAATCAGGAATTATATTCTTTAAAAAGAGTTTATTTGCAATTAATTTTGAATCATTTATTCCTCTTTCTACTAAACTGCGTTGATAGTCGGAAATATCGTACCGAATAATTTCTGTTTTAGCGTGTCTAACAAGAATAAGTCGCTTCATTGGGTTTGTGTTAGGGTTAGAATAGTATAAGGTTTGAACTTAATTATTATTTGTTGTTTTAATTTCTTTCAATTTATTCGCTTTCTCTTTTTTCTTCAGGTAAGTAAAAATTTCCTGCTGCGATTGAATATTTTTTTCTTTCCCATTGTTGAGAATACGTAAATTATTCAATTTGCCATCTAAAAGTCGAGCACTAACATTATCTTTAAGTTGTATATTTAAAATGTCTATTAGCTCTTTTTTTATTTTTTTATCCTGAATTGGAAATGCACATTCAATTCGGCGGTGTAAATTTCGATTCATCCAATCGGCCGAAGATAAGTATAGTAATTCCTCTCCTAAATTATGAAAATAGAAGATTCTTCCGTGCTCTAAAAATTGATCAACAATACGAATAATCCGAATGTTTTTCGCGTAAGTCTTGTTCGGTTTCAGGCAACAAATACCACGAATAATAAGATCAATTTTCACACCGTTTTCGCTGGCTTCATATAATTTTGTAATCATATCTCGTTCCTGCAGACCATTCATTTTTAGAATAATATAACCTTTGTGCCCGTTTTTTACATTATTAATTTCCTGGTCAATTAATTCTAATAAACTTCTTCTTAAATTAAACCTTCCTACCAAAAGTTTACGGAACTCATAACCTTCCGTTTGATTTTCAAGATAATCGAAGAGTTGTTTCAATTCGGTAATAATCACTTCATCAGAAGTTAGTAAACCATGATCGGAATAAATTTTAGCTGTTTTTTCGTTGAAATTACCTGTGCTTAAAAAGGCATAATCCTTTTTATCTCCTTTACGCATAACTAAAGCTAGTTTGGCATGAACTTTTAAGCCGGGAATACTGTCTATAATTTTCACACCGGCTTTTCGCATTTCACGTGCCGATCTAAGATTCGCTTCTTCATCGAAACGCGCTTTAACCTCTACGAAAACGGTCACTTTTTTACCATTTAGAGCAGCATTAATTAAAGCATTCACAACAGCCGAATTATCTGCAACCCTATATTGCGTAGCTTTAATTTCTACTACTTTAGGATCGAGAGCCGCTTCGTTTAAAAAACGAATTACGTATTCGTATGACTGATAAGGAAAATGAAGAATCTGATCCTTTGTTCTTATGGTTTTGAATACCGATTTGTTAGCCCGCAAATCGTCCACCTTTAAAGGATGAAACGCTTCCTGTTCCAATTTCGGATGTTTTGGATTTGGAAAGCCGAAAAAATCTTGAAAATTATGGTATTGAGCACCTTTAACCATATCGTTGTTTAACAGATTAAATGAATCTTTTAAAAGTTTCAGAAAATCTTTAGGGATGCTTGCATCATATAAAAAGCGGGAAGGAGAACCTATTTCTCGTTTTTTCAAACTGTTCTCAATCATTTTAATTAAATCGCCAGAATATTCATCTTCAATCAATAAATCGGCATCGCGACTAAGTTTAAAGCTGTAGCTGGAATCAATTTTGTACCCGGGAAACAATAGTTTCATCCGCAATTTAATTATATCATCTAAGAACATGATGAAATGCTTGCCATCTAGCTCGGGCAATTCTACAAAGCGAGGGAAACGATGACTAGGAACTTTTATAATGGCATATCTAGCTCTACGAGCCTTTGGAATTCCATCTTCCTCTTTCTTGTTGGTTTTTTTAAATAATTTAACAGCAATGTAAATTACATTATTCTGAAGAAATGGCTGAATTTGTTTTTTCAACAGTAACATTGGTTGCACATGAGGCAATAAATTATCAAGAAAAAAATTCTTTACAAATAAATGATGCTCTTCACATAATATTTGATCTTTAATAAGAATAATATTCTGTTCTTCAAGTGCAGGAATTATTTGTTCATTAAAAATATGCCCAAATTCATTTTGCTGGCGGTCTACTTCGGCATTTATATTTTTTAAAATGATATCCGGATTTTCTCTTAGATTACTTTTGTCTTCAGTTGGTAATTCAGTAAAACGTTTGTATGTTCCAACTCTTACCCGATAAAATTCATCAAGGTTTGAAGCGTAAATGGCTAAGAATTTAATTCTCTCGTATAATGGAAGTTTGGTGTTCGAAGCTTCTTCTAAAACTCTTTTGTTAAAGGATAACCAACTTAAATCTCTATTTAGGAACTGATATTTTTGCATGTGATGATGTACTGTGAAACATTTATCTATTCAGATAAAATTACGCAATTTTTTGTTTCTACAACTATCTATAATTGGCTTCTGCAAAGGTTTTTCTTAACTATTTTAATTTTTAAGATATTCGCTGTTCCGGTTTACTAATTCTTATTTGTTGAAATTGAAACATTGGCGTAGGTTAAATTCTTGAAGAAATCTGAATATGCCCCGTCTTTTTTAATAGACAGTTTGTGTTTTAATCCATTTGTAAATTCGAAAGCTAATTTGACATTTCGTCTGGATTCTCTTATTCGAATTGTTTTTATT